>JALYTE010000108.1 GCA_030854435.1 Acidobacteriota bacterium
GTTCTGGGTCGCGGTCTTGCCGTTTAAATATGTCGGCGCAAATGCTGATCTCAGCGCCTTGGCCGAGGGCTTGTCCGAAGACATCGTTACCGGTCTTTCTCGCTTCTCCTATCTATGAGTCATTGCCCGCAGATTGCGACGATGGAAGGCGACGGCGCGACGAAATACGACCAGAGCGACGCGACCGGTTTCATCCGTCTCAACACGCTCCGCCTGAAAGTGCGCGCGCGGCGCAAGCGAGCGTAGATTCGCAAATATAGCGACGGACGGGACGGTTATTTCCGTGCAAATCCTTGGGCGAGTCTGGCCGAGAAGGTGGTGCCCGCGCGCGAGTTCGCCAAGACTGCGCCGCCTTCCAAATGAACCCCGCGCAACTTCTTCGCCGAGCTGAAGGGGCGCAATGTTTACAAAGTCGCGGTCGCCTTGCTTGCATCCAGCGTCCGGCGCGGTTAAGCACAAGCTCATGAATCGCCTCTACTTCGGCGACAACCTCCCGTGGCTCCGGGACCCGAAAGAATTCCCCGACGCCAGTGTCGACCTCGACCCGCCCTTAACGCCCCGCCGTCAGTGAATCCCTTCGCTATGGCCGCGCGCGAGGCGAACGAACATAAGCAGACGAGATGCTGCATGGGTGAATCGCCAATAACGTGGGGGGGCCGAAATGCCCGCTATTTCGAACCCGCCGGGTTAGCGGTTGTTTGGGACGGCTTGCTATCCGGACTCTGCTTTGGCAGTGATGGCGGCGGCGGCGGCGGCAGTTTGTTTCGTGGGGGCACGAAGCTGCCCTTGGATTCGTTGATTGCCAACTCTTTCTTCGATTCGTTGCTCATCGAGGAGAACGGTAGATTCACAACTGAGAAAAGACAAACGAGTCCGATGCCGGCGACGAGTGCCCGCAATGACCAGACGTTCAAGGTCTGCGTCCGTCGCGAGAACTTGTTTTCATTTGCAAGATTGATCACCGGAGCGACGTGGCTATCTACAGTCAGCGATTCTAAGAACGCAGCGTACTCGGTATCGAGACGATCGAGCTGTTCGTTCATGGCACTTTGACTGGTGGCGAGTGCGTGGAGCTGAAGCACGATCGCAAGGATGAGTAGCGCCCACGCAACTGCCAGAATAGTGAAACTACAGGGTCGCGGATGTGGCGCGATTTTCTCGATGAACGTCACCGAGAGCGCTAGCGCGCTACCCGCGAGCACACCTTTGTCGTAGCGATCGCTTACCTTCAGCGAAGATCGACGCAACGCTTCGCGCTCTTTATCGTAGCTGTCGTATCGTTGCTTCCGGTATTCTGCCTCCGCTGCAATGCGCTCGTTTCCTCCGCGCTCACCAGTATCGCGGGTGAAGAGTGACCAGAATGACATCCGAAGTATGGTTCACGAAGATTAACGGAGAGGCGACACCATTCATCCGAGAGCAGATCTCGCCGTCTGCCATCGGCTTGCAGGACCCGCGGGCGTTCGGGGAGGGAGTTTGTTCGGGCGAGGAGGCGGTTATTTCGGGGCTGGAGGTAGCCTAGCGGCGCCGGGAGGCGATCTTTTCCCGGCCGGATTCAACCCGATGCGCAGGGGAAAGGGTTATATCTGGCTGGATATAATTCATTCCAGCCGGCAATAGGTTAAGGCCGCGAGCGCGTTGGCTAAGGGGCGGAGCGATTTCACCGCCTGCGGCGGCCTTTTAACCCCGTCCGGGCCGTTGAAAAGTCCGTCGGCGAGCGAGCAAACGCTTTCCCGGCAGGATAAACCTTTTCCCGCAGGCGATAAACCGAGTCGGCGGCGGAGACGGTCACTTAGCAAAAGGGACTTGGAGCGTGTCATGGCACGCCTTGAAATACCGGGAGCCCCTCATAGTAGCTGCGACGCCTTTCGCTACACCTGTGGGGTGGTTGTCAGCCTGCTCTGCGGGTGGGGGCGAGAAGGACCCGCCGCGACTGCGGGTCGACCGCAAAGTAGAACAAGCTTCCAGCTTGTTTCTTCCATGCGAGTCGCAAGCTGGGAGCTTGCGCTATGTTTTAGGCGGTTTCGCCTCGCGGCGACGCATCGCGCCGAGCAGCACCGGTGAGCCGAGGCCGAGCAGCGCCCAGGTAGCAGGCTCGGGGACGGCGACCCCGTTGGGCGACAGGCGAGTGCCGTTCCCATCGACGACAAAGGTGTTGAAGCTGCCCCCGCCCGGCGGGGCGGGCGCGTAGTTGCCGGTCGTCGTCACGGTGCCCGCGCTGAGGGTGATCACGCTGCTGGCCGCCACGCCCGGCAACGCGTTAGAGTAGAGGTAAACGTCGTTCGCGGCGAACGCCCCAAACGCGACACCGGAGTTTTCGTTGGTGATGGTGAAGGGCGCGCCCGCGTTGATGGAGAAGGTCACCGTACTGGTGATGGCGGGAAAACTCTGATTGAAGAGGTTGCCCACCCCCTGGAAGTCGAAGAAGGGAGCATTGCCCGCCGCACCCGTGATGTTGATCAGGTAGGTGACGGGAGCGTTAAGCGTGAGGACCAGCGGCGTGTTGTTACCCCCGGAGAAGGAAAGGTTGGCCTGGGCGTGGGCGCTGGCGGCGGCTCCGAGGCTGGCGGCGCCGAGCAGCGCGGCGAGCAGGCGGGCGGGCAGGGTAACGGTGTGGGTGAGTTTCATGTGGGTGGCATTACAGCTTGGGACGGGCTGCCTGGTCAAGCGCGTTCCGTCTCGCCCTACCCTGCCAGCATGACACGCTTAAGGTGGCAACTTTGCGACTCCCGCGACCTTTTTCGCATTTCTTTCGCAAAAAAGTGGAGAGATCACCCGACCTGAGGCGGAGGCTTTTACGATATTAGTTTACATGGCGCTTCATGGGGGAAGGGCCACTCTAGGAGGAAGAGAAAATTATGGCTCTTTTACGTGTTCTCATCGGCTTCGCCACTGCGCCCGATCATGCTCTGGAAGAAACCGCCCTCGCCGTGCTCGACCCGGTGAAGGGCCTCTACGCCAACGCGCAGATTTACGCCACGCCGCCCGTCGCCAAGACCGTTCTACAGGCGTCGCTGAAGGCGTTTACCGACGCGATCGGCGCGCTCGCCCAGGGCGGCACCCAATCGACCGCCGCCAAGGATCAGGCCCGGGCGGCCCTCGTTGTCGTTCTGCGCCAGCTCGCGCTCTACGTCCAGGAGATCATCCAGGATAACGCGGCCTACGGTCTGGCCGAGCTGCTCCTCTCCGGCTTCGACGCCGTGAGCAGTAATCGCACTCAAACCCCCCCGCTGTTCCCGCCATCATCGCGATCGATAATACCGGCGAAGGCAGCCTTACCCTGCGGGTGAAGCCGTCGCCTAACGCCCGCATGTACGAGGTGCAAAAGAAGGCGGATGCCGACACGGATTTCAGCGCGGCGGGCATGTTTGCCTCGACTCGCGGTATGGAGGTGACCGGTCTCACGCCGCGCACACGCTACACCTTTCGCGTGCAGGCGCTGGGCGGCTCGACAGGCTCGAGCGGTTGGAGCGATCCGGTGAGCCACCGCAGCTTGTAAAAGCTGCGCGAGCCCGCGCCGTCGCGAAAGCGAAGACGGGTAGGCGAGGCGGTGCCGCCCCTAGCCGAGCCGGCGCGGGATTCTGTCCCCGCCGGGCACAGCCTTGCGGCCCTCCGCCGCCGAAGTTATGTTTAACGACGCGATCACGAGATCGCCGGGCACGTTCCAGCGAAAGGAAATTTCTTATGAGCACCACTGTTGTTGATAAACCGAAAGCGACCAGCGTCGCCGATCGCCTGAAGGCGGAACACGATCACGCGGCGGATTTTCTTCCGCTGCAAGGGACGGATTACGTCGAGTTTTACGTCGGCAACGCGAAGCAGGCCGCGCATTATTACAAGGCGGCATTCGGTTTTCAGAGCCTCGCTTACTCCGGCCCCGAGACGGCGCAGAAAGATCGCGCGAGTTACGTGGTGCGGCAGAACAAACTCACGCTCATGCTGACGACGCCGTTGCGTTCAGGCGACGCGATCGCGGATCACGTCGCGAAGCATGGCGACGGCGTGAAAGTGCTGGCGCTGCGGGTGGAGGACGCGACCTCCGCCTGGAATGAAACCACCAAGCGCGGCGGGAAAAGTTATCTCGAGCCGACGACGTTGCAGGATGACGACGGTGAAGTGGTGATGAGCGGCATTCACACTTACGGCGACACCGTGCACTTGTTCGTCGAGCGCAAGAATTACAGCGGCCCGTTCATGCCGGGTTTTCGCAAATGGGAGACGACCTACAATCCGCCGGACACCGGCTTGCTTTACGTCGACCATTGCGTCGGCAACGTCGGCTGGAACCAGATGAATCCGCGGGTGAAATTTTACGAGGACGTGATGGGTTTCCGCAACATTCTCAGCTTCGACGACAAGGACATCTCGACCGAATACTCCGCGCTCATGAGCAAAGTGATGAGCAACGGCAATGGCTTTGTGAAATTCCCGATCAATGAGCCGGCCGAGGGCAAAAAGAAATCGCAGGTCGAGGAGTATCTCGACTTCTACAACGGCGAAGGGGTCCAGCATTGTGCGCTGGCGACCAACGACATCGTCAAGACGGTGAACGATCTGCAGAGCCGCGGCGTCGAGTTCCTGAAAATCCCGACAACCTATTACGATGAGTTGCCCGCTCGTGTGGGCCACATCGATGAAGATCTCGAGCCGTTAAAGCAGCTCGGCATTTTGGTGGATCGCGACAACGAAGGTTATCTCCTCCAGATTTTTTCCAAGCCGGTCGAAGACAGGCCCACGCTCTTTTTCGAAATTATCCAACGCAAGGGCGCCAAGAGTTTCGGCAAGGGTAATTTCAAGGCGCTCTTCGAAGCCCTGGAGAAAGAGCAGGATGCTCGCGGTAACCTGTAGGAATTAGCGTATGCCTTACTATCAAAAGCTCGGCCAAGTCCCGAAGAAGCATCACATCTGGTTCCATCGCAACGGCGGCGGGCCTTCTTACAAGAACGAAGGCATCGCCTACGAGCACGTCATCACGACGGAAGGCTTTAACGAGGCTTACTCCATCATTTACCATCTCCGGCCGCCGACGCGGGTCCGCAGCGTCGAGCTGATCAAGTATTGGGAGCCGAAGAAGGTCACGGAAAGTCCGCTCCGTCATCACCATATCAAAACCGCCGATATTCCGCGGCGCGGCGACCTTTACACCGGCCGCATCCCGATGCTGTTCAACGCGGACATGACGGCTTACCGGTCGCGCCCGGAAAAAGCCTACGGCAAATTCGAGTATTACAAGAATGGCGGCGCGGACGAAGTGATCTTCGTTTTCCATGGCGCGGGAATCTTGGAAACGGTCTTCGGCAAACTGCGTTATCGCGCTGAAGACTACATCGTCATCCCGCGCGGCATCACCTACCGGCTCGTGCCCGACAAGGTGGAAGAGGAAGACTACCTGATCCTTGAATCGGCCGGCCCGGTGCGCATTCCTCAGCGCTATCTGAACCACGAAGGACAAATTCGGATGGGCTCGCCTTACTCCGAACGTGATTTCCACGGGCCGTCGGAAATCCTCACGGTCGATTCCGAGGAGGACGTCGAAGTGCTGGTGAAAGATGGACCGCGGCTGACGCGGGTCGTCCATGCCCATCATCCTTTCGACGCGCTGGGCTGGGATGGTTATCTC
>JALYTE010000110.1 GCA_030854435.1 Acidobacteriota bacterium
ATACGTATGAGGCGTACCGCATCGGGACGGTGGGCAAGGTCGTTCCGAACATGGAGTCGCGGATCGCGAGCGATGGCGAACTCGAGGTGAAAGGCCCGGCGGTTTTCGTGGGCTACTGGGGCAATGAAGCGGCCACGAAAAAAGAGTTCACCGAGGATGGATGGTTCAAGACGGGCGACATCGGCAAAATTGAAGACGGGTTCCTGAGCATTACCGACCGCAAGAAGGAGTTGCTTAAAACGAGCGGCGGAAAATTCATCGCTCCGCAGCCGATCGAGAACAAGTTGAAGGCGGACAAGCTGGTGGGGCAGGCCGCGTTGATCGGCGACCGACAGAAGTTCGCCAGCGTGATTATTTCGCCGGATTTCCCGGCGCTCGAAGGCTGGGCGAAGCAGAACGGCGTCACGGCGGGCGACCACGCGGCGCTGGTCAAAGACCCCGAAGTGCAGAAGCTGTACGAGGGGATCGTAGCGAAGGTGAACGGAGGACTGGCCCACTTTGAGAGCATCAAGAAAGTGGGCGTGGTGCCCGATGAGTGGAGCGTCGAGAGCGGCGAGATGACGCCCAGCATGAAGTTGAAGCGGCGGGTCGTCACGGAGAAGTACAAGGACGTGATTGCGGGATTTTATTCGGAGTAAGGTTTCGGGTCCCAGTTTTCAGTTGTGAGTTTCCAGTTGCCAGTTTTTGAAGAGGGAGGGGGATGTGACGTTGCGCGTTATGCATGGCTTGGGGCGTTTGGTTGGGTTGGCGGTGGTGGGCGTTGCGGTGGGCGCGGCGCAGGCGCCGGTGGTTCCTGTAGACCACTACGGGCCTCCGGTTTGCGATGCGTCGGCCAAGCACGCGGCGACGCGGATGTCGGCGGCGAAAGCGATTGCGATTGAGGAGAAGGATTCCACGGACGCGACGATGTTGCCGGCGGTTACTCCGCTGGAGAACTTCGCCATTGCGCGCTACCGGCTCGCGGATTACGCGGATTGCGTGGGGACGGGCGGCTGCTATTGGGCGGACCTCGATGCGCAGTACAAGCGGGCGGAGGGAGCGCTCGACCGGCAACTGACGACGCGGAAACACGGCGAGAAGCTGGCGGTCGTGCTCGACATCGATGAGACATCGCTTTCGGGCTATTGCGAGATGCAGCAAGAGAATTACGGTTACATCAAGGCAATGAGCGATGTATGGACTGTGGGATCGAAGGCCGCTGTTGCTATTCCGGGGGCGGTGCGGCTGTTCAATCGCGCGAAGGCCGCGGGCGTTGAGGTGTTTTTTATTACGGGCAGGCCTGAGCCGCAGAGGGCGGCGACGGCGCGCAATCTGGAAGCGGCGGGGTTTCATGGGTGGAAGCGCCTCGACCTGAGGAGCGTGGCGGAGCATGAGACGCCGGCATCGGAGTACAAGGCTTCGCGACGGCGGAAGATTGTTGCCGATGGCTACAGGCTGATTCTGAGTGTGGGCGATCAATGGAGCGACCTGCGCGGCGAGCCGAGGGCCGAGGTCAGCGTGAAGCTGCCGAACCCGTTCTACTTTCTTCCGTAGCGCAAGAGCAAAAGCGAACGCAGAGGTCGCTGAGGATTGAACTTCAGGCGCGCTGCAATGTGATTTCCGTGATTTCGGGCGGGCAGTCGAAACGGAAAGGGAGGCCCACCGTGCCGATGCCGCGATTCACGTAGAGCTGCATGTTTGAGAAGCGGAAGAGGCCGGAGATGTATTTCTTGCCCATCGGCGGAAGCACCAGCGGGCCGATCAGCGGTAGGCGTACCTGGCCGCCGTGGGAGTGGCCGGAGAGCATGAGGTCGATCAACGGGAAGCGGGGGTGTTGGCGCACCTGGTCGGCGTAGTCGGGTTCGTGGGCCATCAGGATGACGGGCGCGCCGGGGCGGCGGGGGATGGCGGAGGTGAGGTCTGGAAGGCTGGTTCCGGGATCGTCGACGCCGCAGAGCCAGATGCGGTCGCTACCGCGTTCGATGGCCGTGAATTGATTGACCAGAGTGGGGATTCCGATTGACATGAGGGAGCGGATGACGAGACCGCGATCGACCGCAACATCGTGGTTGCCGAGGATCGCGTAACGCCGCGGGCATTCGAGGCCGCGCAGCGCATCGGCGCACACTGGCATGGCGCGATAGGCGACTTCGACCGAACGCGGGCCGCGGCTGATGAAGTCTCCCGTAAGCGCGACGAGGTCCGGCGCAAGCCGGTTGACTGCGGCGACCACGCGGTGGAGGAACCAGGGCTCGGTCCACTCGACCAGATGGATGTCGCTGACCTGTGCGATGCGGAAGCCGCGAAAGCTGTCGGGGAGGTCGCGGATGAGGATGGTGCGGCGGACGACTTCCAATTCGTGGCGTGCGTGGGTGGCCGCGTAGATCGTCAGCCCACATGCGGTCAGGCCCGCCGAACGCAGGAATGTTCGGCGCGAGATGTGGTGGGGTTCTGGGTTTAATTCGCCGGACACTCGTTCATGATAACGGGCGGCAAGGCGTGCGCGGCGGGTAGAATCGAGTGCGTGAATGAAGCTTTGAGAAGACGGCGAGCGCGGGCCGCGAGCGAGAGCGCTGGAGTGGACGGGCTGCTGCTGACGCACGCGGCGGATGTGCGCTATTTGAGCGGGTTTACAGGGTCGAATGGCGCTCTGGCGATGGTCGGGGGGCGAGCGGCGCTGTTTACCGATGGCCGCTACACGACCCAGGCGCGAGCTGAGGCGAAAGGGCTGCGGGTGGCGATTTCGCCCAAGCCCGTGAGCGTCGCGGCGGCGGAGTGGCTCGCGGAGCGGGGCGTGCGGCGGTGCGGGTTCGATGCGGCGAAGACCACCGTTGCGGGACTTTCGCGGATGCGGAAAGCTGTGCCGGGAAAACTTCGGCGAAGTTT
>JALYTE010000147.1 GCA_030854435.1 Acidobacteriota bacterium
GTACCATCCCGCCGCCGCGCACAGCGCCCAGAGCAGTACAGCCGCTGGCCAGTGCTCCTGCATGTTGAATATCTGTCCAACCATGGCGATGGCTGCGCCTGCGCCGATGGTGCCGACCGCGTGCAGAGCCGTCGCCATGCCCGCAAAACGTTCGGTTGCCCAGATCGCTCCGAGATGCAACAGGGCGAGTATGCCGACCACAAGCGCGAGGCGCTGGAGCGGCGAAACTTCGTCCCAGTGCGCGGCGACGAAGAGGAGCACGCCCGCGCCCAGCAGTATGCCGCCGAGAATCAGGGCGATGAGCACTTGCCAGCGATGCCCGGCGGGACGCTCCTGTGCGGCTTCAAATGCGCGAATGCGTTCCGAGGTCGTCGCATCGACGATTCCAGCGGCTTGCCATCGCGCGAGATACTGTTCCCATGTCTGCATACTGTGGAAGAAGTAGAGCAGAGTTCGGGGCTGAGCACAATCGAAATCGCTATGATGGACTTGGAATGAAAGCCCCCGACCAGCCCGCGCTCACGCAGCTTCTTACCGAAGCGCGCAATCCTGCTTCCGAGCATCTCGATCAGCTTTCCACATTGTCGATGCTGGAGGTGATCAATGGCGAGGATGCGAAAGTGGCTGCGACTGTTCGTGCCGAGTTGCCGAACATCGCTCGCGCCGTGGACGAAATCGCCGAGCGCTTCGGGCGTGGAGGGCGGCTGTTCTACATCGGCGCGGGCACCAGCGGACGGCTGGGAGTGCTCGATGCCAGCGAGTGTCCGCCGACGTTTTCGGTCGCTGCGAACTTAGTGCAGGGGATTATCGCAGGGGGCGATCGCGCGCTGCGGTTGTCCAGCGAGCACTCGGAGGATTCGCGCGAAGAGGGTGCGCGGGATATTGCTGCGGCGGGCTTCACGAAGGCGGATACGCTGGTGGGGATCGCTGCGAGTGGGCGAACGCCTTACGTGCTGGGCGCGATGGGGTACGCGAAAGAGGTTGGCGCGTTGACGGTGGGGTTGAGCTGCGTTCCCGGCTCCGCGTTGGCGCAGGCCGCGGACATTGCGATTACGCCGGTGACAGGGCCTGAAGTGCTTACAGGGAGCACGCGGATGAAGGCCGGGACCGCGACGAAACTTGTCCTCAACATGCTTTCGACGGGCGTGATGGTTCGCAACGGCGCGACCTACGGCAACTTGATGGTCAACGTGAAACCCAGCAACGCCAAGCTGGTCGACCGGGCTGAGCGCATCATCGGGGCGGCCACGGGATGCGATGCAGCGACGGCGGCTCGGTTACTGGTGGAGTCAGGTAGCAGCGTGAAGGCCGCGATTGTGATGGAGAAGCTGGGGCTGAGGCGCGAAGCAGCGGAAGCGAAGTTGGACGCGGCGGGCGGGGTGCTCAGCACCGCGCTTGCAACGCAATAAGTTTCAGCCGAAGAGCGTCGGCGCGCGGCGCGGCATCTCGATGCCAAAGTGCTCGTAGGCGAGCCGCGTAGCGACGCGGCCGCGTGGCGTGCGGTCGAGAAAGCCGATCTGAATGAGGAACGGCTCGTAGACTTCTTCGAGCGCGTCCTGCTCTTCGGCGAGCGCGGCGGCGAGCGTGTTGAGGCCGACCGGGCCGCCGTCGTACTTCTCGATGATGGTGCGCAGCAGGCGGCGGTCGAGTTCGTCGAAGCCGTGGGCGTCGACCTCCAACAGTTTGAGTGCGGCCATGGCGGTTTCGCGGTCGATAATTCCCGAAGCTCGCACCTGCGCGTAGTCGCGCACGCGCCGCAGCAGGCGGTTGGCGATGCGCGGCGTTCCGCGCGAACGCATGGCGATCTCCGCAGCGCCGTCGCGGTCGATGGGCACGCCGAGGACTTCGGCGGAGCGCTCGACGACGTAGCGGAGTTCGTCGTCGGTATAGAACTCCAGCCGTAGCAGAATGCCGAAGCGCGAGCGCAAGGGGGACGACAGCAAGCCGGGGCGCGTAGTTGCGCCGACGAAGGTGAACGGCCTGATTTCGAGCGTGTGGGTGCGCGCGCTCGGACCCTGCCCGATGATGATGTCCATCTGGTAGTCCTCGAGCGCGGTGTAGAGCTTCTCTTCGAGCACGGGTTGGAGGCGATGGATTTCATCGAGGAATAAAACTTGCTTCTCGCGCAGGTTGGTGAGGATGGCGGTGAGGTCGCCTTGAATTTGCAGCGCCGGGCCGCTGGTTTGCTGATAGCCGACTCCGAGTTCGTTCGCGATGATGGTCGCGAGCGTCGTCTTGCCGAGGCCGGGCGGTCCGAAGAGCAGCACATGATCGAGCGCCTCGCCGCGCGTCTTGGCCGCTTCGAGCGCGATGGCAAGCTGCTCTTTGGCCTTGGTCTGGCCGATGAACTCGGCGAGCCATTTGGGACGCAGCTTCAGCTCGACGATGTCGTCGTCGTCAACGCGCCCGGCGGAGACGAGACGTTCGGCGTCGGCCGTCCGTTTGCCCCCGCTGTTCGGTTCGATCTTCTTTTTGTTTGCGAAGTCCACTAGAGGCGAGGATAAGGCGAAGCAGCCCGGCGTGCAATGAGGCTTAAATCGCGATCACGCCAGCCACCAGCCAAAAATGCCAGATAGGGCCGTTGGACCTGGGACGAAAGCCCTCGCTGAGACTGATTGTGAGCCGTGGTTTGCCGGTGTTGGGGGCCAGCATGGAGTGGGGATAAATGCCTTCGGGCAGCAGATTCATCTGCTCGACCCAGCGCGGGTCGGTGACCGGCAAGTCGTACGCGACATGGTCGCAATGGAACAGAACGCGGTTCTTTCTCTTATCGCCTTCCAGCCTGATCAACCACCACAGACTGTCGGGAGTCACCAATGTCAAGGAAGACTTTACCGGCTTGGCAAGCAGTTCAGGCGCTGAAACGCGGTCGCGATTCTCTCGGAATATGTTCGCAGCGGAGGATGCAGCTGCGGCAATCTCTGCCCACTTCGGCGGCGGACAAGGACGCTCCACAAGCTGCCAGGGAGCCGGTCCGATGACCCAATCCTCCGGGTGGCAATCGCTCGGCAGGGGCGAGTGCAACTCCGCCGTGAAAACATCCAATAACTTCAACTCGCCCTTGCTATTGGCGAGCGCATACTCGCGCGGATTCAGTGCGCCATCGTCGGCGTTGCCGCGCAGCCGCACCCATTCCCCGGTGTCGAGACAAATTCCGGCGACGCAACGGCCGCCGTGTTTGTAGCTGTTCGCCAGACAGACAATTGTTCGCTGCATGTTCAACACCTTCTTGCTTCCTCGCTCACATTACAGTTGCGGTCTGGGGAGCGTGTCCAGGGCTAAAGCCCATCTTGGGACGTTGCGATTCAGGGGCCTGAAGGCCCCTGCTCCCTCCGAAAGGCAACACGGCCCACATCCATCCCAAATGGCAAGTCCGCCATCTCCAACTCAATCAGCACATGTGCAGAGCTTCGCTAGAGGTGATGGAGAACGACGTTGTCCCACGCCTCGGCAAGATGCTCCATCGCCAGTCGCCGATGACAATGTTCGGCGGTGCGCTCGCTGCACAGCAAGGCGGTTGGCAGGGCAAAGGATTCCCGATCCAATCTCTCTTCAATACGCCTCTCCCGCATCAGCGAGAGAAATCTAGTTTTGTAGTCACTCCACGAACCTTTTTCTTTTTTAAAGGCGTCGAGCATCTCTTGCGTGGGCGCCAGCAGCGGTTCGTGAACGTAGTCGGCGTGGCAAATCTCGCGCAGGAAGAAGCGCAAATCGTCGCGTTTGGCGAAGGCGGCAAGTTGCGAGGTGTTGTTGAGGCGAACGTCGAGCAGGCGGCGCACGCCAGCGTCGCGCAGGGTGTAGAAGAACTCCTCCGCACTGCGCTGCGTGAAGCCGATGCTGAAGATGGTGACGCTTGCGGTCATTCGAACGCGCTCCGCGCGGCCCGTTTGCCGATGACGCCGGTTGAGCGCCAGCGCGACTCTTCGATCTCGGCAAAGAGGGCCGGTTGAGCGCCTACGAGCTGCTTGCCGCTTTTGGCGACAATGTCAGCGTCGGTGTCGATGGAGCCGTCGCCTCGAATGTGGACGATCTCCGCGCCGCGTTCCAACAGCACGCGCGCGATGAGCAGGCGGCGATGGCAGTGGGCGGGGTCTTCTTCGCTGCACAGCAGTGCGAGGCGAAACTCGCGGGCCCCATTCTCGAGACGGACGACGGCTTCTTGAAACTCGGCTTGTTGCGAGACGCGGCTGTAGAGGACTCGTCCTTCGCCGTCGTAGCATGTTTCGTCGCGGGGGCGGCCGCCGACGATGTCGCCCATCCACAGATAGCGGATGTGGTTTGAGGCGAGGGTGTCCTTTAGGGATTCACGGTCGAACTGGGGCGTGAAGCGGGAGTAGGGCGAAGAGCGCGTGTCCACGACGACCGCGATTTCATGTTGGCGCAGGAGGGCGATAAAGCGTTCGGTCGGGTGCGAGGAGTGCCCGATGGTGAAAAACCGCAATCCCGTGTCTTTGACCTCATCGGACATGGGCCTGAGCCTATCAGACTGTGGACGGCCCATGTAGTGCGCGTGCGACCGTGGGGGCTACAATGTAGCTCAGGAGATTGCAATGGCCGCCAACGCCGTAGTCCGCGCCCGTATCGACGAAAAGACGAAGAAGAAGGCAACCATAGTTCTGAAGTCCATGGGGTTGACGCCCTCAATCGCCTTCCGTCTGATGATGACGCGCGTGGCGATAGACAAGACGCTGCCGTTTGAACTTCGCATTCCCAATGACGAAACGATCGAAGCGATGAAGGCCGGTCTACGCGGAGAGGTCACCACGGTGAGCAGCGTCGAAGAACTTTTCAGAGAGCTGAATGCGGACGATTAGGTTCACTTCACGCTTCAAAATGGATTTCAGTCGCGTTCAAAGAGGTCTGTCGCCGGAACAGCTTCGAGCGCAATTGCAACCGGTCGTCGACATGCTGGTTGCGGACACCGTTTTACCCATCAAAAACCGCGATCATGCGCTGCGTGGAGAGTGGGCGGGCTTCCGCGATTGTCATATCCGCCCCGATCTTGTCCTCATCTACCGGAAGTTCGAGCCTGCTTTCCTGGAACTCTCTCGGCTTGGCTCGCACAACGAACTTTTCAAGAAGTAGCGATCGTTGCGGTACTCTTATATGTTGCCTCTAAAGCGGCTCTGACTAAACCTCAGCATTGCCCTCAGCGGCTAAAGCCGTATTGATTCATTGCCCTTGTGGTGCGGTTGAAGCCGCACCCTACCGTAAATCGGAGATTCTCTAAAGCGAGTGGAGTGTGAATGAAGATTCTTGTGGCCATCAAGCAGGTGCCGGAGCGGGACGCGCAGATTCGCGTTGGCGCGGACGGTCGCAGCATCGACGAGAATGATGCGGCGTGGACGATCAACGAGCCGGATGCGTATGCGCTCGAAGAAGCGTTGCAGTTGAAGGAGCGAGAGGGCGTTGGCGAGGTCGTCGTGGTGTGCGCCGGGCCGGAGCGCGCGGCTTCGACCCTAAGAGAGGCGCTGGCCAAGGGCGCTGACCGCGCGATCCATATCGTGACCGAAGACGAAGGCGCGGAATCGCTGTCCGCGCGCGACACGCTGGGCGTGGCCGCGCTACTGGCCGACGCGGCGAAGGGCGAGTCGCCGGACTTGATCCTCACGGGGTTGCAGTCCGACGACCTGGGCGCGGGGCAGACGGGCGTGGTGCTGGCGGAGTTGCTGGGTATGCCGCACGCGACGCTCATCATGCACGTGGAGCGGACGGCTAATGGTCTGAAGGTCAAGCGAGAATTGGAAGACGGCTGGTTCCAGCACGTTGAAATGCCGCTGCCCGCGTTGCTGACCATTCAGTCCGGCGGCAACCGGCTGCGTTATGCGACGCTGATGGGGATTAAGAAAGCGAAGTCGAAGGAGACGCGCACGGTCGATGCGGGCGCGGCAACCGCGGCTGTGGCGGAGATTGTGAAGGTCTATCCGCCGGAGCGCGTGAAGCGCACCGAGATGCTGACGGGATCGGCGGACGAGATTGCCGCAAAGATTGTGGAGAAACTGAAGTTCGAGGTAAAGGTGCTGTAGGGCAGTGAATAGTGAATAGTGAATAAGGCAAAGCAACGTGCGACTGCGAGAGCGCTGAGTTATTTGGGAGAGTTTTATGAGCGGTGTGTTGGTGGTGTTGGAGCAGAAGTCTGGTAGTTGGAACCGCATGAGTTTTGAAGCGTTGGCGGCCGGGCAGAAGCTCGCGGCGGACCTTGGTGCGGCGTGCTCGGCGGCGGTCGTGGGGGCGGCGGAGAGCATCGCGTCACTCGCGCAGGAACTCGCGGACAAGAAGCTGGAAACGGTGTGGGCGGTCGGCCATCCGCTGCTCGCGCGCTACACCGCGGACGGTTGGTGCGGTGCGTTGCAACAACTCATCGCCGAAGCGAAGCCGCAGTATGTGGTGCTCCCGCACACGTACCAGGTGCGCGACTTTGCGCCTGCGCTGGCGACGCGGCTGAAGCAAGTCCTCATCAGCGACGTGACGGCGATTCACGACGGTCCGGTCTTCGTACGGCAGTGGATGCAGGGTAAGTTGAACGCGGACTATCGCCATTCCAGCGAAGGGGTTTGCTTCGTGTCGGTGCAGGCGGGGACGTTCCGCGCGGACGCGGTGGAAGCCGGTTCAGCGGAAGTAAAGTCGTTTGCCCCGCAGCTTGATGCCGCGCAGATTCGCACCACGCCCGGAGAGCCGTTCCGCGAGGCCGCGCAAACTGTGGACCTCACCGCCGCGCCGTTGATTGTCAGCGTGGGGCGAGGGATTGGCGAGCAGGACAATCTCGCGATCGTCGAAGAATTGGCGCAGGCGCTGGGCGCGGAGCTTGCGGCGTCGCGGCCCATCTGCGACAACGGCTGGCTGCCGATGGAGCGCCAGGTGGGCAGCTCGGGGCAAACGGTCGCGCCCAAGCTGTATCTGGCGGTCGGCATTTCCGGGGCGATTCAGCATCTGGTGGGGATGAAAGGCGCGAAGACGATCATCGCCATCAACAAGGATCCCGACGCGCCGATTTTTGAGATTGCGGACATTGGCGTGGTGGGGGATTTGTTTGAGATTGTGCCCGCGCTGACGAAGGCAATCAAGCAGTGAGTAGCGGCCAATCTAACGGCAAAAGCAGGTTCCCTTCGGGAATGACAGAAAGAAAAGCAAGTGCAACTGACGCCTAAGACGAGACCTTTTGTGTGCAGGGTGCGTCCTATCTGAAGGAGATTCTCGCATGAGGACTCCTCACCCGGCATATTGAACGCCTTGCTACAGAACGGACGCACCGCCCGCTCGCGACCCCAGTGGTTGCGACTGATGGCGATGCTGTGCGTGCTGTTAGTGGGCGGCATCAGCACGGCGCAGGCGGCGCACATTCATGGACAATGGTTGCCGCAGAAAGCGGCCCGCGCGAGCCTCGCCCCGGACGCTTCCGAAGGCCAGGGCGAGGAGCATTGTCCACTCTGCGTTGCGATGCATTCGGCGTTGCCGGAAGTGTTGCAGGTTGCTCCGGAACCGGTGCAGGAGAGTGGACAGCGGATGGTCGCGCACGTACTTGTTGCGCCGCAGAAGTTGTGGAGTTTTGCGATGTTCAGCCGGCCGCCTCCTGTCGCGGTGCGGACTCGTCGCGGCTAGCAATGCCTTCAATGATGCATTGCTTGCTGTGATGGCAACAGGCTTCCTGGAACGGGCTGCTTCCTTGTAAACGTGCGAGGCAGGCGTCCCTCTGGGGCTAAAGCCCGAATATGCAATGGCCCTGGATGTCTGGGCTAAAGCCCAGACCTACCAAGAAGCCAGACCTACTTAGAAGCAAAGGCAAAGCGCGCGGCAAACCACAACTTGCCGCACAAATGCGCCCACCGACAGGAGATTTTTTCGATGAACACTGCTCGCATTCGAGGACGAAGTTTCTGCCTCTTTCTACTTTTAGCGTTGGCACTGTGCAGCCTCAATGTCCTCGGACAGGCCACGACCGGGAGCGTTGCCGGTTTCGTCACCGACCTGACCGGCGCGGCGATTCCGGGCGCAACTGTCACAATTTCCAACCCGTTGAGCGGCCTCAAGCGCACGGCGATGAGCGATTCCGCGGGCACGTTCAACTTCGGCGGCCTGCCCTTCAACCACTACCACCTTTCCGCTACGGCAACCGGTTTCGGCCCGGCAACTACCGACGCGGAGGTTCATTCCGTCACCGCAGTCAGCGCGACGCTCAAGCTCGACGTGGCTTCGACCAGCACGGTGGTCAACGTGGACGCGGACTCCTCCGACATGGTGAGCACCGAGGTCAGTTCAGCCACGACGATCGATCGCGTCGTCATCGACCGGTTGCCGATCGAGAGCGCGGCGTCCGGCTTGGGATCTATTGTGACGCTCAGCACGCCGGGCATCGTTTCGGATTCCAACGGCCTCTACCACCCGATGGGCGAGCACGCCGATACGACCTACTCCATCGACGGCCAGCCGATTTCGGACCAGCAATCGCGCACCTACGGTAGCCAGCTTTCGACCAACGCGATTCAGTCAGTCAACGTGATCGACGGCATCGCGCCGCCGGAGTATGGCGACAAAGCTTCGCTGATTGTCGAGGCGACGACGCGCTCCGGCCTGGGGCAGAAGCCCAACGGCAGCGTGAGTTTCAACTACGGCACGTTCGGCTCGGTCTCCGGCAGCGCGTCGCTGGGCGTGGGCAGCGCACGCCTGGGCAACTTCACGGCCATCGACGGCGATCGCAGCGGACGCTATCTTGATTCGCCGGAGTTTGTAGTGCTGCACGACAAGGGAAACAGCGAAGATCTCTTCGACCGCGTGGACTTCAAGCCCAATGCGGCGAATGCGTATCAGTTCAAT
Organism: Acidobacteriota bacterium; assembly: GCA_030854435.1. Classification (GTDB taxonomy): domain Bacteria; phylum Acidobacteriota; class Terriglobia; order Terriglobales; family Acidobacteriaceae; genus Granulicella. Next base: position 8,812 of record JALYTE010000147.1, read on the forward strand.
GTGACGCTGGCGCGGTCGTGGTTTCAGCAACCCAACCAGTTCGATCAGCAGGCCACGGGGCAGGACCAGCGCGCCAAGATCGAGAGCTTCAACATTTCGCCGTCGTGGACGCACATCTTCAACACCAAAGGCGTGCTCTCGGTGAACCCGTATACACGCCGCGATCATTTTCAGTACTACCCCAGCCACAATCCGTTTTCCGATACGCCTGTCACGCTCTCGCAAGATCGCAGCTTGCTGAACGCGGGAACCAAGGCAGACTACTCGCTGCTGGCGGGCAAGCACACGCTGAAGTTTGGCGCGATGGTGTACCACACGTTTTTGAATGAGGCATTCGCGCTGGGCATCACCGACGGCGGCTTCAATGCGCCATGCCTTCTGCCCAATGGGATGCCGGACAAATCCGTTGCGGCCAACAACCCAGCGGCCTGTCCTCCAAGTGATACGCAGAACACGAACTTCAATCCGGGACTTGCGCCCTTCGACCTGACGCGCGGCGGAAGCCTCTTCCGTTTCAACGGCCACACCGACATCAAGCAGGAGGCGATCTACGCGCAGGACAACATCGCTTTCAAGAACGTAACTCTGCTGGTGGGCGGGCGCATCGACAGCTACGACGGTGCCAGCCGCCGTTCTTTGATCGAGCCGCGACTGGGGGCGACCTACGACATCAAGCGGTCGAACAGCGTCCTGCGACTGGGCTATGGCAAATTGCAACTGACGCCATACAACGAGAACCTACTGCTTTCGGACTCGACCGGCGTGGGTGGGCTGGAAGGCGGAGGACAGCCCACTCCGTTGAAGCCCGCGACGCGGTCGCAGTACAATGCGGGGTTCGAGCAGGGCTTCGGTCGCCACCTGATTGTCAACGCCGATTACTTCTGGAAATATACGGACCGAGACTTCGATTTCGACACGTTGCTCAATTCGCCGCTCGCATTTCCGATCCAGTGGCAGAAGTCGAAGATCGACGGCTTCGGCATCAAGGTGACGGTCCCGCAGACGCACGGTTTGTCGGCTTACTCGGTGCTCGGCCACACGCGGGCGCGGTTCTTTTCGCCTGAAGTGGGCGGCATTCTCTTCAACCAGGCCTCCATCACCACCATCTCCGAGCCGTTTCGCATTGACCACGATCAGGGCTTTCAGCAGTCGACCAACGTGCAGTATCAACCCAAGAAGACCGCGCCGTGGTTTGGATTGACGTGGCGGTACGAAAGCGGAGCGGTGGCGGGTAATGCGCCGTTCTCAAGGTCAGCAGATCCGACTGCTGCAATCGACCTGTCCGGCCTCACGAGCGATCAGCAGAACCAAATTCTGCTCACCTGCAACGGCGTGCGCGGAACGTTTTTGAGCTGTCCAGGCGGCCAGTTGTCGTCGCCGCTGCTGAGGCTGCCTGCGCCGGGCGTGGAGAACGACGACCACAATCCGCCGCGCGTCGCTTCGCGCACGCTGTTCGATATGGCACTGGGCTGGGACGATGTGCTGCACCGCCTCCGGCCCAGCGAGCGCGTGAAGATCAACCTCAGCATCACGGCCGTCAACGTGACCGACAAGTATGCGTTGTACAACTTTCTTTCGACGTTCTCGGGCACGCATTTTGTGTCGCCAAGAACGGTGACGGGGCAGGTGACGTTCAACTTCTAATCGCAAGTAGTGAAGCGTGAGAGCCGTGCCTCAAGGTGGACCGGCTTTCTTCCCTGCGCCCGAGTTCCCGTAGCATGGAAGTACATGCTTTCAAGGATTCCAAAGTCCACGCGCCTGCTGCTGGCGTTCGCCGCTGTGTACCTCTTCTGGGGATCGACGTATGCGGGGATTCGCATCGCGGGCGAGCATCTTTCCGCGCCTGTTGTAACGGCCGCGCGGTGCGTCATCTCCGCCGTCCTTATTGCGGCGCTGGCGCTGGCCGGCGGCAAGAGCCTGCGCGTGGCGAAGGGCGAGATGTGGAAACTCGCCTTGATCGGTCTGCTGTTCATGTCGGCCAACAGCATGAGCCTGACTTGGGCCGAGCAGATGGTGCCGTCGGGCTTCGCGGCGCTGGTGATTTCGACCATGCCCATCATGATCGCGCTAATGGAGACGGTGTTGCCCAACGGCGAGCGCCTGAACCGGCGCGGCTGGGCGGGCACGTTGCTGGGCACCGCTGGAATGTGCGTGCTGGTGTGGCCGTCGCTGCATCATGCCGCCGCGCGTTCCCGCGACTCGCGACCCGTGCTCGGCGTGTGCGTTCTGCTGTTCGCGGCGTTCTCGTTTGCGTTGGGTTCGGTGCTGTCGCGGCGCTTCCAGTTCAAGACGGACACGTTTGTCGCGACCGGTTGGCAACTCGGCGCGGCGGGCGTCTTCAACACGCTTTTCGCGGTGGCCAGCGGTGGGCTGCGGCACTCGGTGTGGACCCGCAGCGGCGTTGCGGCGGTGGTGTATCTGGCGGTGTTCGGCTCGCTGTTTGGGCTGGTGGCGTTCACCTATCTGCTTAAGAATGTTGCTGTGACGAAGATCGCGCCCTACGCATTCGTCAATCCCATCATCGCAGTGTTGCTGGGCATGCTGCTGTTCCACGAGCGGCTGGCACCCGCGGAATTTGCCGGTATGGCAATTATCGTGTGCGGCGTGGCGATGGTGGTGTTCGGTTGCACGGTCAGGATGAAGAAAGAGATTGTCGGAACAGCGGGCGCGGCGGTGGAGTAGCTACTTCCGCTTCCAGCGCACGCCGTCCTTCGAGTCTTCAAGCAGGATGCCCTTTTCGAGCAGATCGTTGCGAATGGCATCGGCGCGCGCGAAGTTGCGTTGCTTCTTGGCCTGCGTACGTTCGGCGACGAGCGCATCGATGTCGGCGTCGGAAAGCTTGTTGAAGAGATCTGGAGAAATCTCATCGAATCGGCCTTCGCTTTTCGCCCAAGCCACGGCACGGTCGGCGATAGCGGAGTCCTTGTCTTCGAGGACCGCGAATACCCGATCAAATCTATCCAGCACTCTCAAGATGTCGCCGGCCACGGTAGGACGCAGTTTGCCGGCATCGGCAGCGGCATTTCCGGCGCGAACGAGATCGAAGATGGCAGCGATAGCTACAGATGTGTTGAGATCGTTGGCGAGCGCATCGGTGAATTCGCGGTCAGCTTTTTCGATAAGCGAGGGCAATTGCGGATCAAATGGGGTTTCCGAATCGTTGAAGCCGCTCTCTAGTATCTGGTTTGAAATTTTCATCCGTTCGTGAAAGGTGCGAAGACGCGTGACGGCACTTGTCGCGTCCCGCAG
>JALYTE010000176.1 GCA_030854435.1 Acidobacteriota bacterium
ATTCTGGCCTTGTACGATGGAGGCTTAGATGGCAGAGGAAGCGGTTCACGTTACAGTGCGGCCCAACGGCCCGCTGCGGGTCGAAGGTCACATCATTCTGAAGGACGCCGACGGCCAGGAGTGGGACTTGACCGGCAAGCCCGCAATCAGCCTGTGCCGCTGCGGCATGAGCGAGAAACGTCCGTTTTGCGACGGCTCGCACGCGCGCCAGAATTGGCAGTGCATGGCCAGTCCGGGGAACCTTACCGGCCAGTAAACGGCGAATAGGAAACAGAAAACAGGAGTGTGTGCGATGAAACTGGCGCGGATTGTGATGTGTTTGACGGTCGTTGTATTGGGGCCGGGATGGACGGGCAGCGGGTTCGCGCAGGCCCCGGCGGCGGCCCCCGCCGCACATCCCTATACGCTTTCGGAGGTAATGATTCCGGTGCGCGACGGCGTCACGTTGCACACCATGGTCCTGCGGCCCGAAGGCAGCGAAACCTCCGGCATTGCGCTGCCGTTTCTGATGGAACGCACGCCCTACGGCGTCGCCGCGATGTCGTCCAAACTGCTCAACCAATTCAAGCCAGACCTTGCCGCCAGCGGATACATCTTCGTTTATCAAGACATTCGCGGACGTTACACGTCGGGCGGCACGTTCGTGATGAACCGGCCCATCGTGAAGCACGCCGCGAAGACCGACGTCGATGAGACCACCGACACACGCGACTCGATCGACTGGTTGCTCAAAAACGTGCCCAACAACAATGGCAAGGTAGGCGTGCTGGGGGTCAGCTATCCGGGATTTCTGGCCATGATGGCCGGCATCGACGCGCATCCGGCGGTGAAGGCGATCAGTCCTCAGGCCCCGATGACCGACATCTGGCTGGGCGACGACTTCTTTCATAATGGAGCGTTTCGCGAGACCTACGGCTTCGACTATGTGCAGCAACTCGAAGCGCAGAAGACAGACGCAGCAGTCGATGCCAAGGGCGATCAGTTCGACTTCTATCTACAGCATGTGAACTTCGCTGGAGCAGCGTCTGCTGCGGGCATGACCAACCTTCCTACCGCGCGCGTCTTCCTCACGCAGCCCGCGTATACGAAGTTCTGGCAGGACATGGCGGTTGAGCCGCATCTTTCCAAGCCGGAAGTGCCGACGCTCGAAGTCGGCGGCTATTGGGACCAGGAAGATATGTGGGGCACGCAGGCCGAGTATGCCGCGCTGCGTCCGCACGAACCGCACAATGCCGCCGGAGCGGGAAACGACCCGCTGCACAAGGTGTTCCTGGTACTCGGCCCGTGGAACCACGGCGGCTGGAGCTTTGGCCCCGGCGACGCGCTGGGCGGAGACTTCGGCAAGGTCACGTTCGGCGGCCAGACGACCGGGAGCTATTATCGTGAGCATATCGAGGCGCCGTTTTTCGATTTCTACCTGAAAGGCAAACCGGGCTTCGATCTGGCCGATACAGCCAGCTTCCGCAGCGGCGAAAACGCCTGGCACCGCTATGCGGTATGGCCGCCGAAGTCAGGATACCGCGAGGCGCGCGCTTATCTCGTACCCGACAAAAATCTGACCTTCGCCGCGCCGACCGGCGCATACGACGTGAAGGCGGCGGCCTATGTTGCCGACCCCGCCGACCCGGTCCCGTACCGCAACCGCCCCATTCAATCCACCTACGGCCAGGGTTCGAAGTGGCGCACATGGCTGGTCGAAGACCAGAAGTTCGTCTCCGGCCGCAAGGACCTGGCCAACTTCGAGACACCGGTCCTCGCCAACGATGTGACGGTGACGGGCGATGTGATCGCCGACCTGTTCGCGGCGACCACCGGCACCGACGCCGATTGGGTGGTCAAGCTGATCGACGTTTATCCGGACAGCGAGGGCGGATACGAGCTGATGATTGCTGATGAAATCCTGCGCGGCCGCTACCGCAACAGCTTTACCACGCCGCAGCCGGTCAAGTCCGGCGAGGTCGCCGAGTACAAATGGAGCTTGCACGGCGTCGACCATACTTTCTTGAAGGGCCATCGCATGATGGTCGAGGTGCAGTCGAGCTGGTTCCCGCTCTACGACCGCAATCCGCAGACCTACGTTGAAAACATCATGTCTGCTCCGGCGGCCTCGTACAAGGCAGAGACCGTTAGCATCTACGGCTCGGCGAAGTACCCTTCGCACCTGGATTTGCCGGTAACGGACGAGTCCAGGCTACCGTAAGCAATTGGCGCCCTTCAGTTGCTCTTGCTTTTCTTTCTGTTATTGCCGTAGGGAACTGATGTTGCGTTCAGCGACAGACGCAAGTCGGCTCTGCACCTTCTGGGGAGTGCCGCGACGCACCGTGCGTTCCTGAGCGAGAATAGGAACTTGCAGGCAAGAAGAGAGAAACTTTTGAGACGGTCAGCCGTCTTCCAAAGAGAACTCTTTCGAGGCGCAATGTTGGAGTGCGCTCGAAGCGAGGGACAGGACAAATGAAGCTGGATTCGAGTAGAGGAACAATCAATATTGTGCTGGCGGCGATGCTGGCCGCGCTTTCGTCGGCGGCCGTCGGCGCGCAGACGGCCCCGCGAGTCAGCGGGTCGGTGAAAGCGTCTGCCGCGCAAAGCCTGACCGTGACCGATGCGACCGGGAAAGACGTTGCCGTGTCGGTGCCGGGCACAGCGACGGTGTTGCAGGTCGCGCCGGGCAGCAAAGACCTGAAGAGTGCGACTCCGATCGCGCTCGCGGACATCGTCGCGGGCGACAAGGTGTTGGTCACGGGGACTTCCGGCGACGAGGCCGGTTCGCTGCATGCCACGCGCGTGGTGGTGATCAAGTCGACGGCCATCGCCGCGACCCGCGCGGCTGAAGAGGCCGCCTGGCAACGCGGTGGTGGGGGCTTGGTGAAGACCATCGACCCGGCTACGGGCAGCATCATGGTCACTAGCGGCGCGCGGATGCTGACGGTCAAGACTGCCGCGTCCACGAATTTTCGTCGCTATTCGGGCGACTCGGTGCGCTTTGAAGACGCCGTAGCGAGTCATCTCTCCGACGTTCGCCCCGGCGACCAGTTACGGGTGCGCGGCGTTCGTTCCGAAGACGGTGCTTCCATTCAAGCGGACGCGATCGTCACTGGCTCCTTCCACAACTTCTCCGGCCTGCTGGCCTCGATCGACCCCACCGCGGGTACGGTGACGTTGAAGGACCTCGCGACCAAGAAGACGGTGACGGTGAAGGTGACGGCGAACAGCGATGTGCGGCGTTTGCCCGCGGATGCCGCGGCCCGTTTTGCAGCGCGTTCCTCCGGTCGGCCTGCGGGCGCGAACGGCGGATCGACTGCCGCGGCAACCGGCCCCGGCGGTAACGCCCGCGCCGGCAACGACCTTTCACAAATGCTTTCGCGTCTTCCCACACAAACGTTGGGCGATCTCAAGGCCGGCGACGCCGTCATGATCGTCGCGACCGAGCCGTCCGGCGACGCTGCGCCCACGGCGGTCACTCTGCTGGCGGGCGTTGAACCGATCCTGCGCGCCTCGCCGCAGGGCGACATGGTGATCTCCCCCTGGAGCGTGGGCGGCGACACACCCGGCGGCGGTCAATAGCATTGGCGCGTCATGATCCACGGTAGAAACTGAAAGTTTGCGTCTTTGCGCGGTTGGCAAAGTTGCGGAGGAGTTTGGATGTATCGGTCGAGTATGTCGAGCAGGTCGAGTCTGCGAATAAGGTTGTTTGGAAAACGCGCGTTGGTCACGTTGATCGCCTCGATTTTAGCGGCGACATTCGCACTGTCAATCCCCGCGCCGCTCTCGGCGCAAACCGCGACCGGGACCGTGCGCGGCCTTGTCACCGACCCCGACGCCGCCATCATCCCCGGCGCGGCCATCACGCTCACCCCCGCGAGCGGCGCGGCCATCGCCTCCAAGTCGGGCAGCGACGGCACGTACCGCATCGCCGCGCCCGCCGGCGTCTACACGCTGACGGTCTCGATGCCCAACTTCGCGACCATGAGCAAGACGGGCTTGAAAATCGTCGCGGGCCAGGCCATTGCGCTCGACGCCAAGCTCATCGTCGGCGAACAGACCCAGGTCATCGACGTCACCAGCGACGCCATCGCGGTGAGCGTCGATCAGGACTCGAACGCCAGCTCGACCGTCATCAAAGGCAAGGACCTCGAAGCGCTCTCCGACGACCCCGACGAGCTTTCGAGCGAGCTTTCCGCGCTGGCGGGGCCGTCGGCGGGACCGAACGGCGGGCAGATTTACGTGGACGGATTCACCGGCGGGCAGTTGCCGCCGAAGTCCTCCATTCGCGAAATCCGCGTCAACCAGAACCCGTTCTCGGCGCAGTTCGACCGGCTCGGATATGGACGCGTCGAAGTCTTCACCAAGCCCGGCACCGACAAGTTTCACGGCAACTTCAATATCAACGGCGATCCCTCGCAGTTCAACAGCGGGAACCCTCTGACGCCGACCATCACGCAGCCGCCCTACCACACCATCTTTCTGCAAGGCAACATCACCGGGCCGGTGACACGGGCTTCGTCGTTCTCCATCGGCGGATCGCACCGCGACATCCAGGACGATACCATCACCAATGCAAAAATCCCGGTGGACTCGACGGGCGCGTTCTGCCCGCCCGGCAATTTGTCCTGCACGCAAGTCCCCTTTCAGTTCGCAAACTATTTTCCGCAGATTCGCACCGAGGTCAGCCCCCGCTTCGACCTCGCGCTGGGCGAGAAGAACACGCTGACCACGCGTTTCCAATACGTGCGCAGCGATACCACCAACAACGGCACCGGCGGCCCCGATTTGCCCGAGACCGCGTTCAATACGACTTCGCAGGAGTCTGAAATCCAGGTCAGCGACACGCAGACCTTCAGCCCCCGCCTGATCAACGAAATGCGTTTCGAGTTCGAACGCGGCCGCGACTCGCAGACCGCGTTGAACCATACGCCTTCAGTGGCCGTCTCCGGGCTGTTCAACTCCGGCGGCTCCAGTCTCCAGAACTCTTCCGTCCACAACGACCACGTTGAGGTCCAGAACTACACGTCGCTGGCGCTGGCCAGAAACTTCATCCGCATGGGCGCGCGGCTGCGCATCAACCGCGAAGCCGAAAACTCGCAGGCCGGCACCAACGGCTTCTTCGTTTACAACACCTTCACCGACTACCTCAGCAACACCATCGGCCAGTTCAGCCTGACCCGCGTGAATGTCCCGGCGATGCGGGCCACCGTGGCCGACCTCGGTCTGTATCTCGAAGACGACTGGAAGGCGCGCCCCAACCTGACCGTGACCTACGGTTTCCGCTATGAGGCGCAGAACAACATCTCCGACCATCACGACATCGCCCCGCGGGTTTCATTCGCCTACGGCCTGGGGTCGTCCAAGACCGCTCCGAAGACGGTCATCCGGGGCGGCTTCGGCATGTTCTACACGCGCTTCGATCTGGGCAACGTGATTACGCTGGCCCGCGAAAACGGCACCGTCACGACGCTCTTTACGCTGAATGGCTCCTCGCCTGGCTGTAGCCCCAGCAATGTTGGCGCCTGCACCACTGGCGTCGCCGCCGGGGGCAATACCACCTACACCAGGACCGCGGGCCTGCGCACGCCCTACATTTTGCAGTTCGCGCTGGGTGCCGACCAGCAGGTGTCGCGCTTCGGCACGGTTTCGGTGAACTACCTGCACGCGCGCGGCGTGCATCAATTCGCCAGCCAGAACGCGGCGTATCCGCTGACCGGCATTCCCGCCCCCGGCGCGCCTGTCGTCTATCAATATTTTTCCGAAGGCGTCTTCAACCAGAACCAGTTGATCGTGAACGCGAACTTCCGTGCTGGGCGCTGGCTGTCGCTGTTCGGCTACTACGCGACCAACTATGCCAACGGAGACACTTCCGGCATAGACTCCTTCATCACCGTGCCGCACAACATCGCGGCGGACTATGGACGCACGACCTTCGCGGTGCGAAACCGGCTGTTCATGGCGGGTTCCATTTCACTGCCGCATTCGATACAAATCAGTCCGTTCATGGTGGCGCAGTCCGGAAACCCCTACAATGTGGTGATCGGCAGCGACCTGAACGGCGACAGCATTCGCAACGAACGGCCCGTGTTCGGCCCCGCCAACGGCATCGCGGCGGGCACCGCCGGGACCAACACCATCGCGGGCTGCGGCAGTTTCGTCGCCCCGCCGCTGGGCGTGGCATACACGCCTGTCCCCATCAACCTTTGCACTGGCCCAAGTTTGTTCACATTGAACTTCCGCATGACCAAAAGCATCGGCCTCGGCCCACGCACCGACGCGGCCATTGCGGCGGCGGCCAATGCTGCCAGTCATGACCATGGAGGTGTCGGCGGCCCACGTGGCGGACGCGGCGGCGGTGCGGGCATCTTTGGCGCCGGCGGTGGAGGCTCAGGCAGGCGCTACAACGTGGGCTTTGGCGTGATCGTGCAGAACATCTTCGCCAACCACGACTTCGCGAACCCGAACGGGACGCTCAACTCGCAACTGTTCGGACAATCGACGCAGTTGGTGGGTCGCGCATACTCCACCAACGCCGCGCTGCGCCGCATCTCGCTCTCTACATCGTTCAATTTTTAACTAGGGGTCAAGAGTTACAAAGCGGGGTGTCCCATGTCCGGATTTTCGGACATGGGTGGGGTCGCACGAAGCCCGAATCGCGCCTATGCTCTGAAGTTCTTCTTCAACGTCTGCCAGCACTCGTAATACTCATGCTGCAACTGCGCCGTATCCATGGCGAACTTCGTCGGACGGCAGGCAAATCGCGTCTCGAACATGAAGGCCAGCGTGCCGTCGAGCTTGACGGGTTTGAGTTCTGCCTTGCTGGCGCGCTCGAACGTCTCGGCGTCCGGCCCGTGGCCGGACATGCAGTTGTGCAGGCTGGCGCCGCCGGGCACGAAGCCTTCGGCCTTGGCGTCGTACTCTCCCTGAACCAGGCCCATGAACTCGTTCATGAAGTTGCGATGGAACCAGGGCGGGCGGAACGTGTGCTCGGCCACCATCCAACGTGGCGGGAAGAGCGCGAAGTCGACGTTCGCCGTTCCGGGCAACTCGCTCGGCGACGTGAGCACGGTGTAGATGCTGGGATCCGGATGGTCGAATGAAACGGAGTTGATGCAGTTGTAGTTGTTGAGGTCGTATTTGTAGGGCGCATAGTTGCCGTGCCACGCGACCACATCGAGCGGCGAGTGGTCGAACTCGGTCGTCCACAGGTTGCCGAGAAACTTCGCGACGACTTCAAACTTTGCAGCATCGCGGTCGTCGTAGGCGGCGACCGGCGTCAGGAAGTCGCGCGTGTTCGCGAGGCCGTTCGCGCCGATAGGACCGAGGTCGGGCAGGCGCAGCGGCTGGCCGATGTTTTCCAGCACATAGCCTCGTGCCTCTTTATCGACTAGCTCGACGCGGAACTTGATGCCGCGCGGAATGACGGCGATTTCGCCGTTGGCGACGGCGACGATCCCAAGCTCGGTATGCAGCGTCAACGCGCCAAGCTGCGGCACAAAGAGCAGTTCGCCATCCGCCGAATAGAAGAATCGGTCGGTCATGCTCTTGTTCGCCGCGTAGAGGTGGATGGCGCATCCCGAGTGCATGGTGAGGTCGCCGTTGCCGGCCAGCGTCGTCAGGCCGTCGAGGAAGTCCATCGGCGTCGAAGGAATTGGAACGGGGTCCCAGCGCAGTTGTGACGGCGTGGTCTCGACTTCATTGAACGGCGTCGCGCGCACCATGCGGTTGTCGGTGCGGCGGAACGGCGGATGCATTACCGACGGCCTGATCCTGTACGTCCACGTTCGCCGGTTCAGGTGTCGCGGCGCGGTGAACGGCGAGCCGCTGAGTTGCTCGGTGTAGAGGCCGAGCGGCGCTTTCTGCGGCGCATTTTGTCCCACGGGCAGCGCGCCCGCGTGGGCTTCGGTGGCAAACTCATTGCCGAACCCCGACTGGTAGCCGGGATGGTGTTGCGGAAGGGCGGAGGCGGACTTCGTTCCAGGCATAAGGCTCCTCGTCGGGGATTGCGCGGGTGCGAGATCACACAACCGTCAACGGGGATAGGGTAGCGCATCCGGCCAATCGTCGGCGAGGGCCGAATCGGAAGCAGTGATTTTTTGCCGTCGTGGGGTTGATTTCTGGGACTTGCGTTTGTATACTTTTTTCAGCTTCCGGCGGGCCTCATCCCACCGGAAGGTCCTACACTGCTCTACCTGAAAAGGACGAACAGTGCTGCAATCCATCGCAAGGGCAGATGGACAGCAAGGTTGAAGTTCATGCGGATGTGCATGGCTTCTTCCTCCTTTCAACGAGAGATACGGCCCTGTTCACGCAGGGTCGTCGTTGCGTTTGGCAACGCCGTTTTTGCCCATGCAGACCAAACGCTATCTATGAAGCCCCGTTGGAAGAGCAGTGCCAGTATATCCGCCCATCATTCAATCGTTGGCGACGGCACAATCGAACGCTGCCATTCGACTCTGCGAAATAAAAATTTACGCATCGCTGTCGATTTCCACACTCCTGCCCCGACTACCCCGTACACAGGCAAGGAGGCCTGACAACATGCAATATCTTCTACTGATTTACGGCAACGAAAAGAATTGGGCCGCGACGCCCCAGGACAAGAGGAAGGAGGTACTCGGCGAGTATTTCGCGTTCATCAACGACATCAAACCCAAAGGCCACTACATCGGCGGCAATCCCCTGCAACCCACCCATGCCGCAACCACCGTTCGCGTGCGCGACGGCAAGCGCACCGTCACCGACGGCCCGTTCGCCGAGACCAAGGAGCAGTTGGGCGGCTACTTCCTGGTCGAGGCCAAAGACCTGGACGAGGCCACCGAGATCGCCGCCCTCATTCCGGGCGCCAAAATGGGGTCGATCGAAGTCCGTCCCATCCATCCCATCGGCCCGCCACCGGCATAGTGCTTCTTGAACTGCCACGAAATCGGGTGTCCCATGTCCGGATTTTCGGACATGGGCTCCGGCTCCAGAATCCAATACCCAACGACCGGCCCACGGTCGATCATGCGACCATGGATCCCATGGACTTCCGCGCCATCTACGAGCAAATCTGGCGCGATGAGCGGGGTCGCGTTCTGGCCACGCTCATCCGCCTGCTGGGCAGCTTCGACCTCGCCGAGGAGGCCACCCAGGACGCCTTCGCCGCCGCGCTCGAAACGTGGTCGCGCGGCGGCGTGCCGGACAACCCGCGCGCCTGGCTGGTCTCCGCTGGCCGCTATAAGGCCATCGACCGTCTGCGCCGTCAGAGCGTCCAGCAGCGCCACGCGGACGAAGCGGCGGTCGGGTGGGGCGCATACGGCTCGTGGCTGCCCGCGACCGAGGCCGTCGCGCCCACCCAGGAAGCCGCTCTGTTGAGCGCGGAACAAGACGAGCAGAACGTAGAAGACGACCGTTTGCGCCTCATCTTCACCTGCTGCCATCCGGCGCTCGCCGAGGACGCGCAGGTGGCCCTCACCCTGCGCACGCTCGGCGGCCTCGCGACCGAGGCCATAGCCCGCACCTTCCTCGTTCCCGCGTCCACCATGGCCCAGCGGCTGGTGCGGGCGAAGTCCAAAATCCGCGACGCCCGCATTCCCTATCGCGTCCCCCGCCGCGCGGAGTTGCACGAGCGCCTCGACGCAGTGCTGCTGGTGGTCTACCTCATCTTCAACGAAGGCTACGGGGCGGGCCCCGGCGAAACCGACCGCCTTGCCCTCGCCGACGAGGCCATCCGTCTCGGCCGCCTGCTGCTCGATCTTCTGCCGGGAGAATCTGAGGTGCGCGGCCTGCTCGCATTGATGCTCCTCCAGCACGCGCGCGCGGCGGCAAAGTTCTCTAGCGACGGCGATCTGGTGCTGCTCGAACATCAGGACAGGACCCTTTGGGACTCATGCATGATCGAAGAAGGCTCGCGGTTGACTGCCGAAGCCCTCAGCGTCGGCGTCGGCGTGTATCCCGTTCAGGCTGCGATTGCCGCTGTCCACGGCCACGCCCGCGAAGCTCGCGACACCGACTGGGCACAAATTGTCGGCCTCTACGACGTTCTTCTGCGTCTGCGACCGTCGCCTGTGGTCGAACTCAACCGCGCGGTCGCCGTTGCCATGGAGCGGGGCGCGGACAGCGCCGTGGACTTGCTCGACCGGCTTGAAGGACTCGATGAGTATTCCCCGTTCTGGGTCGCGAAGGCCGAGCTTCTACGCCAATGTGACGATCGGCTGCGCGCCGCCCAGGCCTACCGCCGCGCGCTCGCTCTGACCACTCAAGACGCCCAGAAGAGGTTTCTGCAACGCCGACTCGCGGAGATTGCCGCATTCGAGAAGCAGCAAACGCTTTAATCGGGAAGTTCGGAATAGGGTCCGTACTGGGATACCCCCTCCCCCTCCCCCCTCAGGGTATTTTGCACGTAAAGTCTTTAGAATGTAGGGCTCCGGGGCAGGAGCCTGTTGCAAAGTATTCAAAGCAAAGCAGTTATGCCTAAAGTATTCATTCGTGGTCACTTAGGCTCCAAAAGCAGGGATTAGGGATTAGGGATTAGGGAACAGGGAACAGGGATCAGGGATCAGAACTACCGAAGTTAAATGAAAAGGGCTGCAAGGGGGCGAATGCCCGGCTTGCAGTCCTTTGGAATTTGTATCTATTTCAAGTGTATCAGATGGAGCGGTAGATACATGCAACTATTTTTAAGCTGTAGGTGGTTTATTTTGTTGTGGTTAGAGAGTTTTCCACAGGCGAGGGGGCTTGACAAGATTTGAGGGGATGGTCCGCGGAGCAGGTTCGGATTTGGCGATAGGGCTAGCCGCGCATCCAACAGGTTTTAGTCAACCGGCGCAGCCGAGCGAAAGCGGACCTCCAGATGCGAGAACGAGCGAGATGAGCAATGAGGGCGAAAATG
>JALYTE010000209.1 GCA_030854435.1 Acidobacteriota bacterium
GAACTGGCCGCCAGATACTCCCCCTTCGCCGTCGTCACCGTCTTCAAATCGCTGACCGTAACACCCGACTTACGCGCAAACGCCTCTGCCGCGGCAGTCGCGACACCGTCCTTATACGCCACCTTCACCGACGGACCGACAACCTCATCCGACACATCCTCCTGCCGCGCCAACACCCCACCCACCAGCAACGCCAACCGTCGCGGCGTCGAATACGACACCGCCCCCTCACTCGCAACAAACCCCTCAGGCAACAATCGTTCCCGCTCCAGCAACGCAAGCGCCCGCTTCAACAACTCCGCCTGCGCCGCCGCGATCATCCGCGCCGGAACCTCCTCCAACCCAATCTCAAACAACAAATCCGCCATGCAATGCCAACCCTCTTAAGAACTTAGCTATTCGGAAACAGAAAAACTTGTCATCCTGAGCGTAGCGAAGGACCTGCTTTTGTTCTTGCTTTTCTTTCTGTCATTCCCGAAGGGAACCTGCTTCTCTCACGCACCATCACAAATCCGGGTGGTTTATGTATGGCCACCCGCCTCGATTGCGGCCTGATTAATCGACCACTAAGGGTGGCCCTACGTACTCCATGCCAAAGGCGTGCATCACGGCGGCGGCGGCTGGGGTGGACGAGTATTGGCCCGGCTTAAGTCCCATTTGTTCGCGCTGGTTGAAAAAAGCTTCCATCTTACCTGCCGGTGCGAACGAGATCAGCAACCTGCCAGCGGAATCGCCCACAAACGCCCAGGCGTGGGGAATGCCACGCGGCCCGAGAACGCAATCGCCCGGTTTGAGGACGAAGCGTTCGGTGCCGACTTCGACGACGTATTCGCCTTCCAATGCGAAGAAAAGTTCGTCCACATCATGGTGGAGGTGGCGATTCGGGCCACCCTTTTTATGATTCGACTGTTCCATCACGAAGAGCGCGCCGCCGGTCTCGCTAGTGAGAACTTTGTAGGTTGTGGAGCTAACGCCGATGACACGCTTCTTCGCTTCGCGATCCGCTCCAGCCGCCACCCGGACAGGCTTTATCGCGGGAGCAGTGTCTGATGTCTGAGCAAGCAGAGATGAGGGGATAGCTGCGAGAGCGAGTTGCAAAAACGAGCGACGCTGCATTTCCTGCATTGGGGGCCTCCAGCATAGTCTTTGGGCAAGCATATACCGTCGTGTCGGAATCCACCCGACCCAAGACGGGGAGTGAAGCTGTGGGCGGTCGGCGCGCCTGCGCGAATGCCGAACACGTGGGTTCCATCGACCTACAAGCTGACCCGCGAACTCACCAACTCAGCAACCCGTCCCTGCTCCGCATACACCTTCGCCACACCCACAATCAACGTCCGAATCCGCGCCATCACCCCAACTCTCTCCGTCACCGAAATCGCACCCCGCGCATCCAGCAAATTGAACGCATGAGAACACTTCAACGCCAACTCATAAGCCCCCAGCATCGGAAACCGCGTCACCGCCAACGCATCCGGAGTGCGATCTCCCAACACATCCTTAGCCCGGGAGAGCAGCCCCAAACACTCCGCCTCATACAACTCCAAATGCTTCCACAGCGAACCCACATCCGCATAATCGAAGCCATACGCCGAAAACTGCCGCTCCTCATCCAGCCTCACATCGCCATACGTCCTCTCCGCGCCCGTCTCCGCATCGCGCGCCCACACAATGTCATAAATCGAATCCGCATCCTGCAAGCATTGCGCGATGCGTTCCAGCCCATACGTAATCTCCCCTGAAATCGGATCGAGTTCCATCCCCCCGCACTGCTGAAAATAGGTGAACTGCGTAATCTCCTGCCCATCGAGCATCACCTGCCAACCCACGCCCCACGCGCCGCCCACGGGCCACTCCCAGTTGTCCTCTTCGAACTTGATATCGTGCTCGCGCAGGTCGATTCCGATGGCCGCCAGCGACTCCAGATAAAGCTCCTGCACCCGCTCCGGCGGCGGCTTCAGCACCACCTGCAACTGCGTATGCCGAAACAGCCGATTGGGATTCTCGCCGTACCGCCCATCGGCGGGTCTGCGCGAAGGCTGCGCATACGCAATCCGAATCGGCTTCGGCCCCAACACGCGCAGAAACGTATCCGGCGACATCGTCCCCGCCCCCACTTCCAGATCGTAAGGCTGCTGCAACACGCACCCCCGCTCCGCCCAAAACCTCTGCAGCGTGAACAGCAACTCCTGAAACGTCAGGGCTTTCGTGTGTGTTTCCGAATTCATTCCGTCTAGTGTAGCCAATCCCACAGGCCGGCATCTTCCAAAGGTGGCAACAAACGGTAGGGCACGGCTTCAGCCGTGCCATGAGAAGCCCTACGGAATTGGGCTTCAGCCCCTGAGGTCACGCCCCAGCGCCGCCGCACTACTCAACCTCCGCTCCAAATGCCGCTCCAGCGTCCCCGCCGCAAACGCCCGCAAATCCGCACCTCGTCCCACCGGCCACTCCTGTTCCGCCAACACCGCCAGCGGCGTCCGAAACATCCCCAACCCCTCCGCCACGCTCGCCGCGCTCACCGCCAAGCTCCCCGCCCGACGGTCGTCGCCGCATGTCACCCCATCCGCCACCGGCGACCACCACACAGTCTGACCGCGCAAATCCAGCCCACACACCGCGCAGTGCCCCAACTCCGCCATCCACCCCATCAACCGGTTCATCCACAAACAAAAGTACGTCACCGGCAACCAAATCCCGCCGTTTGCGTCTTGGTTCCTAATCCCTAATCCCTGATCCCTAATCCCTGGCTTCGCCCGCATCTCCCCCAACACCGCCACCGCCAGCCTGAACACCGCATCCTCCGGCGCCCCTTCCGGCATGGCCTCGTCGAGCGCCTCCACCACCAACTGCAACCCCGCCGTCCGCGCATAATCCACCGGCGAACTCAGCGGCGACCACAAAATCTCAAACGCATCCAGCCTCGCCAGCTCCTGCCTCGGCCTTTCCGCCCAAGTCGCGCGCACATGCGTCCCCGGCTCCAGCGCCCCCCCAAACCGCCGCCGCGACCGCATCGCATGACGCGCCACGCCCTTCACCTTCCCATGTTCACGAGTGAAAAGACTCACCAGCAAATCCGCCTCATGGAACGGCCACGTCCGCAGCACAATGGCCTCGCCGTGATGTTGAATCAGCCGACCTTCCGCCATGCTCACCCGCCCGCCATTGTCACCCGGCCCGGCACAAAAATCCTTCGCGCAACTTTGCGTTTAAACTTCGCGCCCTTTGCGTCGAGGTCCTTCCGGCCCCCAAAAGCAAACGCGCAGCCGAAGCCGCGCGTCCTGGCAAGCCACTCCCTACCGCCCAAAGTGCGTCGCGTTCTTCTCCAGATACTCGGCCCATTTCTCCGGCAAATCGTCTCCCGCATAAATCGCCGAAACCGGGCACACCGGCACGCACGCGCCGCAATCGATGCACTCCACCGGATCGATAAAAAGCTGCACCGCCTCGCCATGTCCCGCCTCGTCCGGCTTGGGGTGGATGCAGTCCACCGGGCACGCGTCCACGCACGCGTTGTCTTTGGTGCCGATGCAGGGTTCCGCAATTACATACGCCATTTCGCCAATCTCCTAATGATGAATCGAATATCCTGTCGAGCTTAATTTTAGCAGTACGCCTCGGCTGAGACCAACTTCGCTAAATCCGTAAACTTCACGTTATCTCCGACGCCATTCGCGCACGCCGATTGCAATACCGCTAAGGAGCACAATCGCAATCGCTCCAATGAAGCCGTACAGTGCGCCTACAAAAGTGGACAGGCCGCACTGGCCATCAATGTCGTGGGGTTTGCAGTCGTCAGCACGGCCACTCAACCAGCAGCAGACAAAGAACACCCCAGCGACAATCAACGACGCAAGTATTTGCGCGCCGACGCTACTCTTAAATTTTCTGGCGAGTCCGGCTAAAGACCATCGTGATTCACCGTCCATTTCATTTTCACTCATCACGCCGATTCCAGTTTTCGCCGCGCCGCAAACTCCATCGCCGTAGGAATCCGCGCCAGCTCCCGCCCCGCAAACATGTCCTCGAACAACTCCCGCATCTCCGCATGAATCAGCCCATTGGTCGCCAACACCTCGCGACTGTCCAGCGTAAACTTCCCCCCATCCAGGTGCGTCACCTTCCCGCCCGCCTCCTCCACCATCAAATACCCTGCCGACGTGTCCCACGGATTCAGTTTGAACTCCCAATACCCATCCAGCCGCCCGCACGCCACATACGCCAAATCCAGCGCCGCCGACCCCGCCCGCCGCACCCCATGCGACCGCAGCGTGAACTCCTGGTAGAAATGCACGTTCGGCGACTCATGCCGCTTGTGGCTCGGAAACCCCGTCGCAATCAGCGATTCCTGTAGCATCGTCGCCTTCGACACATGCATCGCGCGCCCGTTCAGCGTCGCGCCCCCACCCTTCGCCGCTGAAAACATCTCATCCCGCAGCGGATCGTAAATCACGCCCGCGACCATTTCGCCGTCTTCATTCGCAGCCAGCCCCGCCCGCCGCCGCTCGCATCCCAGCACCACGCAAAACGCCGGAAACCCATGCGCAAAATTGGTCGTCCCATCCAGCGGGTCGACATACCACCGAAACTCCTTCTCCAACCCCGACCGCGCCCCCTCCTCCCCATAAACGCCATGCTCAGGAAACGCCTCGCACAGCCGCGCCACGATCAGCGCTTCGCTGGCCCGGTCCGCCGCCGTCACAATATCGACATCGCCTTTGTACTCGGTCCGAACGCCGCGCTCATAAAACCCCCGCAGCAGCCCACCCGCCTCCCGCGCAATCCCCTCGGCCGCTTCTACAAAACTCTTCACCATCCCTACTCCCTAATCCCTAATCCCTACTCCCTACTCCCTGTTCCCTGTTCCCTGTTCCCTGTTCCCTGTTCCCTACTCTTGCCGATTTCCACTCCGCCGCGTCGTCAACCCGCCCGACTCTGTAATCGTCCGTATCTGCGTCTTGTAGATGAACAGGTTCGGCTTCCCTTCGCGTGTCAGTCTGACCATCATGTCGTCGAAGTATTCAATCCAACCGGTCACGGCCTCGCCGTCGCGCAGTTTAACTG
>JALYTE010000233.1 GCA_030854435.1 Acidobacteriota bacterium
ATCTTTGAACGATAAAGATAGTAGCCGTCCGCGATGACCCAGCGGACCTTCAAGAGATTGCCGTCGACTCGTGCACCGACCCGGAAGGCGACGTCGGGCGGCAGAAAATCCGTCTCATTGGAATCAATGCCCCGCATCCACCACGGCTTGGCGTGTGCCGCCCCAGCGACGCCCAGCATTGCCGTTACGAAAAAAATAGCTGCCAAGGCCCGGCCTAGAGAACGTTTCATGGCGGGCACTTTAGTAGCCAGAGCGCAGGTACGCCAGTTTCTTAACATTGCTGCGACACAACAAAAATTAAACGGTCCAGGCCTTGAATCGTAACAATTCGTCGCTATGATTAGCAGCCTCAGTGGGAGAGTGCTAACAATACCCTCCCTTTAACCCACTCAAGCATTAGGAGTCTTGTCTTATGAAGATTCGTCCCCTTCATGACCGCGTGATCGTGAAAAGAGAGGAAGAGGAGCGTAAGTCTCCAGGTGGCATCGTGATCCCGGATACCGCGACTGAAAAGCCGATTTTCGGCAAAGTGGTCGCCGTCGGTAAGGGCAAGATTTTAGAGAACGGCGAAATTCGCCCGTTGGACCTTAAGGTCGGCGATAGGATTCTGTTCGGTAAGTACAGCGGTACCGAAGTGAAGATGGATGGCGACGAGCTGGTAGTCATGCGCGAAGAAGACGTCATGGCCGTTGTGGAAGGCAAGTAAGCCTAAGCAGCCGTTAATCCAATTAACTCACCGCAAATCAAATTTAATTTAGAGGTATCAGCAAATGGCAGCTAAAGACGTACGCTTCAGCGACGACGCTCGGGCACGCATGTTCAAAGGTGTGAATATTCTGGCGAATGCCGTCAAAGTCACGCTCGGTCCGAAGGGCCGCAACGCGGTGCTCGACAAGAGCTTCGGCGCTCCCACCGTCACTAAGGACGGTGTCTCCGTCGCCAAGGAAATCGAACTGAAGGACAAGTTCGAGAACATGGGCGCACAGATGGTAAAGGAAGTTGCTTCCAATACGTCTGACGAGGCCGGCGATGGCACCACCACCGCGACCGTTCTCGCGCAAGCGATCATCCGCGAAGGTCTGAAGTCGGTCGCCGCAGGCGCCAATCCGATGGACTTGAAGCGCGGCATCGACCAGGCGGTCATTGCAGCTACCGAAGAACTTAAGAAGCTCTCCAAGCCCTGCAAGGATCCGAAGGCGATCGCACAGGTCGGCACGATCTCCGCGAACTCCGACGAGAGCATTGGCAAGACGATTGCCGATGCGATGGCGAAGGTCGGCAAGGAGGGCGTGATCACGGTTGAGGAAGGTTCGGGCCTCGACAACGAGCTCGAAGTGGTCGAAGGCATGCAGTTCGATCGCGGCTACCTCTCGCCGTACTTCATCAACAATCAGCAGGGTCAGAGCGCTGAGCTCGACAAGCCGCTGGTGCTGTTGGTGGACAAGAAAATCTCCAACATTCGTGAATTGCTCCCCTTGTTGGAATCGATTGCGAAGGGCGGCCGTCAACTGTTGATCGTTGCGGAAGATGTGGAAGGCGAAGCGCTTGCCACGTTGGTCGTCAATACGATCCGCGGCATCGTCAAAGTCGCCGCCGTCAAGGCACCCGGCTTCGGCGATCGTCGTAAGGCCATGTTGCAGGACATCGCGGTCCTCACAGGAGGTACGGTTATTTCCGATGAAGTCGGCCTCTCGCTCGAGAAAGCGACGTTGAACGACTTGGGCGAAGCGAAGAAGATCCTGGTGGAGAAAGAGAATACCACCATCATCGACGGCGCCGGCAAGGCCGCTGACATCAAGGGCCGAGTCGACAGCATTCGCCAGCAGATCGAGGAAGCGACCTCTGACTATGACAAGGAAAAGCTCCAGGAGCGCGTTGCGAAGCTCTCCGGCGGCGTTGCCGTGATCAAAGTCGGCGCCGCGACTGAAATCGAAATGAAGGAAAAGAAGGCCCGCGTTGAAGATGCGTTGCACGCGACCCGTGCGGCCGTCGAAGAGGGTGTGGTCCCGGGCGGCGGTGTCGCTCTGGTTCGCGCGCTCAAGGCCATCGAGAAGCTGGTCGGCAAGAACGAAGATCAGACGACGGGCATCAAGATCCTGGCCCGCTCGATCGAAGAGCCGCTGCGTCAGATCGTCACCAATGCCGGTGAAGATGCCGCGGTAGTATTGAACCGAGTCCGCGAGGGCAAGGGCACTTTCGGCTACAACGCTGCTACGGGCGAGTACGGCGACATGATCGAAATGGGCATTTTGGATCCAACCAAGGTGACACGTTTGGCTCTGCAGAACGCCGCTTCGGTATCGGGCCTGTTGCTCACGACGGAAGTCATGATTGCTGAGGCGCCGAAGGACGACGAGCATGCACATGGCGCGCCCGGTGGCGGCATGGGTGGAATGGGCGGTATGGATATGTAATTACCGCTCACACGGTAGTTGCGATCAACAAAGAGCGGACTTGATGTCCGCTCTTTTTTTTACGGTGACAGAGATTCGATAGTGCTCGCAGATTCGATCAGCGATTGATCGGATCCGTGCGCGCCGCTCCACCAGTAGGCGTGTCTACGCAGCTCGCGTCTGTACGGCTGCAGCGTCTTAGGATCCGTGACCAGGCGCATCTCGGTGACGGACCAGAGTTGCGGGACTTGGGTGCGAGGCAGACGCGCTGAGCGCGCGAGCTTATCGAGGATGGGCTTCACGACTGCCGGATCGGGCGCCGCGCGCAATACGATCTCGACGCACGAGGCAACGGTGGAGTCCGGCGCGCAGGGAACCGGCCGCGTGTAAGCAAACTCTATCTTGTGGGCGATGAAAACTTGCGGAGCGAGCGGCAACGACAGAGACGCCGTCATCTGGTACCAAACCCCTTGTTCGAGAGCGGCACCGATCCAGGTTCCCGTTTCTAGATTGTATTCCTCGGCAACTTGCGGCTCGAGCGCCTCCGGCAACATCGCCGCCCGAATCGCGGGGCCTATGCGTCGCGCAAGCGGCGCCGAGCTCGGGCCCATGGAGTCCAGCTGGCTCTTGAGCGACTTTGTGTCTGCGCGCACGCGCGCGCCGAACGCGAAGCCGCCTCGGCTATCGTCAAACTCGCCGTTGCGGGCGAGAACAAAGTCGTGAAGGCCGGTCAGCAAGCGCGCCAGAGAGTTCGCGGTCTCCTGCAGCGCTAACTCTTTTGTTGGCAGTTGGCCCAAATCGAGGTTGCTATCGCCGGGCCGGTAGGAAACAAGCCAGCTGTCGGAACCCTTGCGCGCTTGACGCTGCGCGCTTCTGGAATTTTGGATGCGCGCGATCTGGCCGTCGGCGAGCTGAGCAATATCTGTATGCAGCGTCACAGCGGCATCGTTCTCTACCCAAGCGAACGTGAGCATCGCGGAACGCTGCGGAAAATCCCGCATACGGGTCTCGACTTCCTCGGCGCCCGCTGCTTGATTGTTCCATTGCAGCAGAAGACGATAGTTATCCTCTGCGTCGTCCGCAAAGCCATACTCGCGATCGAGATCAAGGGTCGCTTGCAACGCTGCGAGCGCCGCGCTTGTGTCGCCGAGACGGTGAAGGGTCACGGCAACATTGAACTGCATGGTGGCCAGCGCCACGGCATCGAAGCCATCGCGATAGAGATCCGCGGCACGTTTCACCGCCTCGAGCGCGGCCTGCAGTTCGCGGTTGCGGGTTTCCGCGTTGGCAGCGCACGATGCTCTGCCTAAATGAATTTGGTAATCGACGCCCGCTGCATGTGCGGGCC
>JALYTE010000214.1 GCA_030854435.1 Acidobacteriota bacterium
TGCTAGCAGGCCGGTCCCAACCATGACGAACGTTGCTGGCTCCGGTATTGGGGGCGGAGGAGCGAAGCGCGTCACATCGCTTCCCGTAGTTGAACAGTTGTGAACGATGTCCGAATCCAACGTGACCGCACCGACAAGCGCGATGGCGCTCCCGCAGGGGATGTCCACTCCAGTGTCTAAAGTAACACTTGTTTGGGCGAGAATGTCCCCTTGAAATGTGCTGCCTGTGCCCAGGGTGGCGCTGCTGCCCACCTGGTAGTAGACGTTGTCATTCGTTCCCTGATTGATGATGATGATGGAAGAACCGGACGCGGTCGTGAGCGTCGATCCCACTTGCAACACAATATCGACATTGCTCAAACCCTGAAAATCGAGTGTGAGAGTGCCGGTCAATTGGGCCGAAGAAGCGAAAGAATAGACTCCGGGCGTGAGCGTAAGACCGCCAAGATCCTGCCCCGTGAGGTTCTGCGTAGGGCTCAGGCCAGCGAGAAAGTTGTAGGCGGAAAAGGCGTTGGATTGAGCGGTGATGGCGGCCGCATTGTTGTTATTGATGACGCCGCCGGTGACAACCCCGGGAGGGAAGCCCGTGATCGATGTTCCAGGTGCAAGGCCCAAATTGCCGAAGATTGTGGTCGGCCCGGTGTTGGTTACGGTTGACGCTCCGAGCACGGCAAAGGTGTATGCCGATCCCAGAACTGTGATTTGGTCAGCACGCGCCGAAACGGTACAGACGGCGATGCAGAGTGTGAGGACTGCCAAATAGTTTTTCAAGGTTAAACTCCGCGAACGGTCAGCCAAGTCACCTGCGTCGTAATGCTCACCTGACCATGAAGTAATGTCGTCCGAGGAAAAGTTAGCCGCTCAAGTTCGAGAACGTTGGTCAATATTGCTCACACAGTGGTCAATATTGCTCACACGCGGTCAATATTGCTCACAAACCTCGGGCGGGGGTTGCGCCGGAGTGACGAGCAGCGTATTGTGTCAACCTTGAGCTTGGAAAGGCTGAAGATAGCGTGGCAATTGCAGAGCTTTACCCACCCTTGAACAGATCGCGCCAGCCGATTGTGGCGGCGTTCGATCCGCTCGCATTCCTCAAAGAAGTCGGCCTGCGCTACAGTTCGGTTCATGTCGCGCCTGGGAAGGTCTTCTTTTCGCAGGGCGATTCCGCAGACGCGACCTTCTATTTGGAGGTGGGCCGTGCGAGACTGAACGTCGTCTCCAAGGGCGGCAAGGAAGCTACCGTTCTCCTTTTGGGTCGAGGCGATTTCGTCGGCGAAGAGTCCCTTGTCACCATTCCCGGGCAGCGCACTGCAACAGCGTATGCTGTCACGCGCTGCGCATTACTCCGATTTGAAAGGAAAGAGATGATCCGCGTCCTTCATGAGGAGCACGCCTTCACTGAGATGTTTCTAAAATTCCTGCTTACACGCGCAATTAAAAGCCAGGCCCATGTCGTCGACCTGCTGTTCAACTCCTGCGAGATGCGGCTGGCACGAATCCTTCTCGGGATGGCTGAAATTGGCAAGCCTTCCGAAATTGGAGTCTTGATCCCGAAAATTACGCAGCTTGCTCTTGCGGACATGGTTGGAACAACACGTTCACGCATCAGCCATTTTATGAACCACTTTCGCGAGTTGGGTTATATCTCCTATGATGACCGGATTTGGGTGCGAACTTCCCTCGTAGAGGTCCTTCGGAACGCGTAACCGCCGCTGGACCGTAGCAACAGCCTGCATTCAATCAATTGTTTACAACCGACCATATTTACGATGCCAGACTTCTGGGCATGGGTGACAAAGCGGGGAATGGCCGCGACACGAGATCAAGGCGAACTCAGAAAGTCGCCCGTTCAGATTATCGCTGCTCGTTCTCGGATGAGGGCAGCCGTAGGTTTCAAGTCCAGGGCCACGGGACTTTTCGCTGATTGCTTGGGCAGCTTGTCATAAAGCACCACATTAAGTAGAGACTTATTGACGGTGATATGGCCGTTGTATTCGATGAATCCCAGCTTGCGAAAGCGGTTCATGAAAAAGCTCACGCGAGATCGCGTGGTGCCAATCATTTCCGCGAGAGCTCCCTGGGTGATGTGCGGAATGACAGGCTCCGGCTCCCCGGTTCTACCGAATTCCGCCATCAATAAGAGCGTGCGGGCGAGACGCTTTTCGCTGTTATTGAATAGCTGGTCGAGGAGGTCATCTTGTGTTCTCACGGCTCGGAGAAGGATGAACTTCAAGAACAGAACGGAAAATTCGTGCGCTTGATTGAGAAGTCGCAACATTTCCTCGCGTCTGAATACCAGCGCGACGCAAGGGGTGAGGGCCACCGCCGTCGCTGAACGGAAACCCAGAGGATGTGCAAGGCAATCCTCTCCGATGAAATCGCCCGCGCTTAGCTGACAAACCGTGGCTTCCTTGCCCTTTTTTGAAACGACAATGAGCCTTGCGCGACCAGATTCCAAGTAAAAGACCGTTTTCGCACGGACCCCTTGAGAGAAAAAGCTATCCTTGGCCTTTACATGGATGATCCGTCGTGCGACCCCCGCGGCTTTCAAATAGGAGCTGGGATCAAACTTCTTCTTGTTCGTCACGGGCATTCACGTCTCCGAGGTGACGCTCTGTGTGGAAATCCCACATGCATGATGGTATCGCTAAGTAACCTAATGCGACATTGCAGGCGAACAGACCCGAAGTCTGTATCGGATTGCACAATCGGGGCGATTTTCCATCCTGACCCAAGCGCCCTCCTCTTTTGCAGCCCTGTCCTTGGGGCAGCGAAATGCGTTCGTAGAACTTTCCCCCGGCCTCACGGTCAGAGACGGTTATTGGCTCCAATCGTAGCATGGGACAGGTTTTGGAAAAAATTGATGTAGGAGTTTTCCGGGGACTCCCAGCGGTGCCGGACGTCCAAACCGTCCGGGAGACTCCGATGGCGCACCCCATCAGACACTTTAGCCCGCCGGGGTGAATCTGCGGCGGGCGCAGAACAGCAGGTGCTCTCCTTTGCTCCCGAAGCAGATTCTGCTCTTTACAAAAACAGGCTCGAGTTGAAGAAGATGCGGAAGCACCTCGACCGCGGCGACGTGATGCTGCGCGTCAACCCTGAAGTGGTGAAGCAGTCGAAAGCGCCGGGGACGAAATGGCTCCAGGAGATGGAAGAGATGATCGGCAAGACGATCCTGGGCAAGATCGATCCGTCGATTCATCTGGAGCAGTTCGATATACACTAGAAGTAGAGGTAGCGTTTAAGAGTGAAGCGTAAAAGGGCCGCCCCGGGATTAGTGGTGGTCCTTTTTTTCCGATCATGATGCGCGCATTCGAAATAATGTTCCTGCATCCCAAATCGATTTTTCCACGTCTCAATATCGTGAACGTGGGAGTGTCCGTCAACGTCGCCGCGACTTTTTTGCGGGGACAGGGTTAGCTTCCGAATGACCTTTCCGTCCCCCTGGAGGAGTAGAAGATGAATCAATTGAAGAGCACCTTTCAAATTGCTCAGATTGCGCGGCGCACGTTGAACGTTGCGGCATTTTCGGCGTTGCTTGGCGCAGGGATGGCTGTTGCGCATGCCCAGCAGGCCCCCGCTCCGGTTGTACCGGCGGCGACTGCTGAACCGACGCTGAATTTCCAATTGCCGGTCAGCGACCGGAGCGCCGCGCTCTTCTCCAGCAGCTCGGACAATCAGGTCGCGGTCGCGGAAAACCATTTCGATTTCCTTGCGGCTGCGGAGAATTCGGACACGCAGCCTCCGCCCCGCAGGAGCTATGGCCGGCCGCGATATCGGGGTGGAAATAGCAACGCCGACGGCTCCAATAAATACGCGTTTCTGGTGGGAGCAGGGTATACGCAACCGCTCGGCAATACGTATCATTATTTGCGCCCCAGCTATGGGTTCCAGGTGGGAGGCGGTCGCAACTTCAACAAGAATGTCGCGCTGTTTTTGCAGTTCGACTACGACCGCTTCGGGTTCAATGGCCGCACGATCGCGAACCAAAGCACGATCTTTACAGGTAGCCCGCAAGACCAGGGACTGGACGGAAGTACCCATATCTGGTCCGTCACGCTGGATCCTACGTTCACGCTCTACTCCGGCGAGGGGTTGGGGGCATACGTTGTTGGCGGCGTCGGTTTTTATCACAAGGCCGCAAACTTCACGTTCCCGCAGCAGGGTTTTCAATGCGACCAGTTTGGAAACTGTTTCAGCTTTGTGCAGAATTCGAACTTCCCAGGCGGCAGCTTCTATTCCAACGCTCCGGGCTACGATGGCGGATTTGGGCTGACGTACAAGGTGTCGCGGTTTTCGAATGAAAGACTTTATGTCGAAGCGCGCTATGTCTTTATTAGCAACTCGCAACGCCAGGGCGTGACAATCAACAATCTGAGTACTTCGACCTCCAACAATGCTTTCCCAGCGAACAGCAATCGCACGACATATATCCCTGTGAAGGCTGGAATACGGTTCTAAATCATTTTTTCAGACGCGACAGATAAAAAATCCGCTTCGGCGGGTCTTTTGTTTTGTGTGGACTCGTGGAACCCATGTCCCGGAAGCGGGACCCTTCGAGCTCACGGCAGGCTACGGGCACCCAGATTTTGGTGGCGTCCAGCGTGCGAAAATTGGGTCGTGCATCAACCCACCCATCAGCCCCATGGATAACGCCCTTCGCAAACGCATGACGCTCGGTTTTCTTGCGAACTGGGTGAGCCGACTTGCGGGCGTCGCCATCCAGCTCATACAGGTCCCCGTCTTTCTGCACTTCTGGTCGTTGCCTCTTTACGGCGAGTGGCTCACGATCAATGCGATTCCTGCGTATCTCAGCTTCTCAAGCATCGGTTTCGGCACGGTGGCCGGAAACGAAATGACGATGCTGATGGGGCGCGACGACAAAGAGGGCGCGCTGCGCGTCTTTCAGAGCTGCTGGTGGATGATTTCGATGGTCTGCGTGGGCGTGGTCGCGCTGCTTGCCCTGGTGCTTTTCACGGTGCCGGTGGGGTCCTGGCACAAGTTCAGCGCTTTGTCGGATTCCGATGCGCGTTGGATATTGCTGGCGCTCGGGACGGCGGTCCTGTTCGGGCAACTGGAACAATTGCTGGGCGCGGCGTATACCTGCGTCGGGCGCTATCCGTATGGGACATTTGTGAAGAGCATCATTTCGCTGTGCGCGTTTTCGACGATGATCGTCCCTGTCGTGTTGGGACTGGGGCCGCGCGCGGCAGCGATCTCCTTTGGGGTGGCAAATGTTCTGGGAACGATTATCTTCGGCATCATTGCGCGACACGATGTTCCGTGGATCGAGTTTGGCTGGCGTCATGCGCGGTGGTTGGAGATCCGGCGGTTGACCGCTCCGGCGTTCGCGTTCATGGCCTTTCCGATCGGCCTCGCGCTGAACTTGCAGGGTACGGTGCTGGCCGTGAGCTATGCGCTGGGGCCGGTGGAGGTGGTGGTCTTCGTGACCGCAAGAACGGTGTCGCGCGCCGCGCTGCAGATGGTGCAACTGGTGAACCAGACGTTCTGGCCGGAGCTTGGGGCCGCGTTCGGGGCGGGCAACATCGATCTGGTGCGGACGCTGCACCGGCGCGCTTGCCAGATGGCGGCGATTATCGCGATCACGCTCATCGCCATCACGATGACCATCGGGCCGTGGGCGCTGGTGCATTGGACGTCGCACAAGTTGCCGCCGAGTTCCGGCCTGTTGTTCGTGTTGATGATCAGCGTTTTCTTCTACGCGGGATGGTCGACAAGCTCGACGCTGCTGGCCGCGATCAATCGCCACCAGACGCTGGCTTTGTACTATGTTTTCGGCACGGGCATGACCGTGGTGGCGACGTATTTCGCGGCCCGCTACTCCGGCTTGCTGGCGGCGGCGGCTTCGTTGATTCTTTCCGAGCTGATTATGAATATGTACGTTCTTCCGGCGTCGTTGCGCGTGGCGCAGGACACATGGAGCGGATTTCTGGGGGCGATGTTCGAGTATCCGCAGGCGCTGCGGCCAAGAAACCTGCTGCGACGTTTACGCCATTTGCGGGAGATGCCGGGCGACCACGGCGAAATGGAAATATAGCGAGCCAAGAAAGGCAGTTGCACCGTATCCTTCTAGAGAAGGTTCGATTGAGTCTGGCGACATGCCCTTCGAGGCAAAGCCCACCACGTTTTTGTGTCGTTTACCGCTGGCTGAAGCCCGCTGCTACTCCGGCGAGAACCGGTTCGGACTCAATCGGAGCTCTGCTAGAGAAATTCTTTGTCACGAGGTCAGAATGCTTGTTCGCCGTTTGCGTGTTGTTATAGCCTTTTCCGTTTGTTCGATTCTCTCCGCCGTCGCGCAACCGCCGCCGCGCACGCTGACCGTGGACGACTATGCCCGCGCGGAGCGGTGGATGAACTACAACGTCGACGGCCTGGTGCAGCATACGGTCGGAGGCGTGCAGTATTTGCCCGATGGCCGCGTGTTCTATCGCGATCCGGGAGTTGGCGGCGTGGCATACATGCTGGCCGACCCGGCGCATGGCACGCAGGCCACGGCGTTCGACAATGCGAAGCTGTCCGTAGCGCTGAGCGCGGCGACCAAGAAGAAGGTCGAAGCGAGCAAGCTGGGCGTGTTCGGTTTTGCGCTGGAGGACGGCGGCGGGTTTGCGGTTATCACCCGCTCGGGGTTGTTCCACTGCAATGCGGCGGCGACCAAGTGTGCCGCGGAGCCTGCGCCTCCTCCGCCGGTCCAGTTGCCGAGCAAAGCTACGGACAAGAACACGGCTCCTCCACCGCCTGTGCGCCAGGCGAGGCGTCGCGGCGGTTCGCCGACGAACGCATCGCCGGACAAGAAGCTGGTCGCGTTTATCCGCGACAACAATTTGTGGGTGCGCACGGTGGCGACCGGCGAGGAGCGCGCGTTGACTACGGACGGCGTGGCCAACTTCGGCTATGCCACCGACAACGCAGGTTGGCAGCACTCGGCCGCGGCGGTGCTGACGTGGTCGGCGGACGGCAAGAAGATTGCCACGTTTCAGCAAGACCAGCGCAAGACGGGGTTGATGTATCTGGTGCCCGTGACTAACCGCCATCCGGTGTTGGAGGCGTGGCCATATCCGCTGGTGGGGGACGCGGATGTCACGATGATCGAGCCGGTGGTGATCGACGTGGCGTCGGCCGCAGTGGTGCGCCTGAAGACCCTGCCGCTGGAGCATCGCAGCATGGAGTGCGACGACATCAGTTGCGGTGACGGGCAATGGACGGATGTGGAGTTTTCTCCCGACGACCGGCATCTGGCGTTTGTTGCGACCTCGCGCGACCACAAGGACGAGTGGCTGCGCGTGGCGGACACTGCGAACGGCGACGTGCGCGAGGTGTTTCATGAGCACGCCGACACCTACTACGGTTGGCAGAGCAAGACGGACTGGAAGTATCTGCCGGAGTCGAATGAGTTTTTGTGGGTGTCGGAGCGCAGCAACTGGGCGCAGCTTTATCTTTACGACCTGACCACAGGCAAGCTGAAAAATCAGATCACGCATGGCGATGGGCCGGTCGCGGACCTGATGCGCGTGGACCAGAAGGACCGCGTCATCTATTTTGAGGCGACCAACAAAGAGAAGGGCGAAGATCCGTATTTTGTGAACTACTACCGCGTTGGTTTCGACGGCAAGGGCCAGCAGTTGCTGACGCCGGAAGTCGCGAACCACGCGATCGTGGCGGCCCCGGACGGAAGCACGTTCGTGGACGCGTACTCGACCGTCGATACACCGCAGATTGCGGTGTTGCGCGACAATACCGGTAAGCTGCTGATGACGCTGGGCAAGGAAGACATCTCGCGCCTGCTGACGACCGGATGGAAACCGCCGACGCCGATTACGGTGAAGGCGCGCGACGGCAAGACGCCGTTGTACGGGTTCCTGTTCAAGCCGACGAACTTCGACGCCACCAAGAAGTATCCCGTGGTGGACTTGGTCTATCCGGGGCCGCAGGACGGCGCGTGTGGGACGCGCAGCTTTCGTGCGGCGCACGGCGATCTGCAAGCTCTGGCAGACCTCGGCTTCATCACGCTGTGCATCGACGGCAT
Organism: Acidobacteriota bacterium; assembly: GCA_030854435.1. Classification (GTDB taxonomy): domain Bacteria; phylum Acidobacteriota; class Terriglobia; order Terriglobales; family Acidobacteriaceae; genus Granulicella. Next base: position 8,045 of record JALYTE010000214.1, read on the forward strand.
GGGCAATCCGCACCGTTCCAAGAGCTTCCACGACGCCCACGCGTCGAAGCCGGAGGACATGGGCGACGACACGATTCCAGACCAGGTTTCCGGCATCAAAGACCTGGCGGCACGGTTTGCGTGGATCGACCTGGATCGCGTGGGAATGTGGGGGCACTCGGGCGGCGGCAACGCGACGGTGTCGGCGCTGTTTCATTTCCCCGACTTCTTCAAGGTGGGAATTGCGGAGAGCGGCAACCACGACAACCGCGACTACGAGGACGATTGGGACGAGCGCTGGGCGGGCCTGGAAAAGATCGGGCCGGACGGCAAGAGCAACTACGACGCGCAGGCGAACCAGAACTACGCGAGGAACCTGAAGGGACATCTGCTGCTGGCGCATGGAACCATGGACGACAATGTTCCGCCCAACAATACGCTGCTGGTGGTCGATGCGCTGATCAAGGCGAACAAGGACTTCGACCTCATCATGATTCCGAACGCGCACCATGGGTATGCGGAAGCGTCGCAGTATATGATGCGGCGACGCTGGGATTATTTTGTGCGCTATCTGGCGGGCAATGTGCCGCCGTTGAATTACCGGACGATGCCGTTTGCGGAGACGCAGAAGTTGATCCACGCGGATGGGCCTTCGGACGGTGAAGCGGATGCGGGTACGGAACCGGGTATTTTCTAGGTAAGTGTGATTGAGCCCGTGGCGTTGCCCTCAGCGGCTAAAAAGCAGGTCCTTCGCTTCGCTCAGGATGACAATTCAAAAGTGACATTGCACCGTAGGGAAAGATGCTCTAAAGCCAGCCTTTGGCGCGGGCGATGCGGGCGGCGTCGATGCGGTTGGCGGCGCCGAGTTTGGCGATGGCTTCGGACAGGTAGTTGCGCACGGTGCCTTCGGAGAGGCGTAGTTCAGCGGCGATTTCGGCGGACGAACGGCCATCGCCGGCGCGTTGCAGGATTTGACGCTCGCGGTCGGAGAGCGGGTCTTCGTCCGCGCTCCAAGCCTCTGCGGCGAGCGCGGGATCGACGGCGCGAAGGCCTTGATGGACGCGGCGGACGGCTGCGGCGAGTTCCGACGCGGGGCGCTCTTTGAGCAGGTAGCCGCGCGCGCCGGCGTCGAGCGCGCGGCGGAGATAGCCGGGACGCGCGAAGGTGGTGAGAATTATTACGCGGGCTTTCGACTCGGCTTGCTTGAGCGCGGCGGCGAGTTCGAGGCCAGTCATTTCGGGCATCTCGATGTCGGTGACGACGACGTCGGGTGAGAGTTCGCGCGCGAGGCGGAAGGCTTCGCGTCCGTTGGCGGCTTGGGCGACGACGCCGATGTCGGGTTCGAGTTCGAGCAGGGCGGCGAGCGCGCCGCGCAGCATGGTCTGGTCTTCGGCGAGCAGGACGCGGATTTTACTTGCGGCTGCTGTCATCCTGTGCGGCTCTCTGCGTGTGCGGGCAGGGCGATCAGGAGGCGGGTCCCGCTGCTGCGGTCGAGCGAGACTTGGCCGCCGAGCGCTTCGACGCGCTCGCGCATTCCGCGCAGGCCGTTGCCTTCGCGCGTGTCGCGGTGCTGGCCGTTGTCTTCGACGCTGAGACGATGCTGGTTGTCCTCAATGTGGAAGCGCAGCGTGCAGGTGGTGGCGCGGGCGTGGCGGACGATGTTGGTAACGGCTTCGCGCAGGGCGAGGGCGAGGACGGTTTCCTGGTCGGGGTGCAGGCCGGTGTTGGTGGAAGGC
>JALYTE010000250.1 GCA_030854435.1 Acidobacteriota bacterium
TTTCTGCTGGAGCGGACAGAACCCGATACGGTGATTGGTGTTTTCCCGTCGGACCATGTGGTGGGGGACCCGAAACGATTTGCAGAGGTCATCGGCGCGGGGATTCGGCTGGCTGCGGCGGGTGAAAATATTGTTGTGCTGGGGGTGAAGCCGACGCGGCCGGAGACGGGTTACGGCTACATCGAAGAGGGAGCGCTGGAGCGTGACGATGCGGCGCAGGTGTGTGGGCCGGTGAGTGTGCATCGTGTAAAGCGTTTCCGTGAGAAACCGAATCCGGCGACAGCGGAACGTTTTCTAGCGTCTGGAAATTTCATGTGGAACGCTGGCATTTTTCTGTGGAGCGCGCGCACGCTGGCCGCGGCGATTCGAGAACACGCCGCGGAAATGGCTCCGATCCTTGAGACGATTGCGAAGGCTTATGGGACGACGGAGTTCGCGCAAGTGTTTGCGCGCGAATATCCGAAGTGCGAAGACATTTCGGTGGACTACGCGGTGCTGGAAAGGCGCTCGGCGAAAGGCGCGCGGCGGTCGAACATCTATTGCCTGCCTGCGGATTTTGGGTGGAGCGATCTGGGCTCGTGGGCGTCGCTGCACGAGCACCTCGGCAAACGCGAGCGCGACAACGTGATGGACGGAAAGACGGCGGGGCTGTTCGCGATTGAGTCCGACGGCAACTATGTTTTCGCGCCGGGAAAGACGGTCGCGCTGCTCGGCGTGCATGACCTGGTGGTGGTCGAGACGGATGATGCGCTGTTGATTACCACGCGGGGACGTTCGCAGGATGTTTCCAAGATGGTGCGCGCAATTCATGAAGGCGGCCGGGAAGATTTGATCTAAGCGCAGGAATAGTTCCAGGGAGCGAAATGGCAGAGACGGTCGTGAAGTTTGGGACGGATGGTTGGCGGGGGATTATTGCCGACGACTTTACATACGAGAATGTGCGCGTGGCCGCCCGCGCGATCGCACACTATGTGATCGAGCACGAGGACGCGAAGGCCGGAGTTTGTATCGGGTATGACACGCGGTTTGGGTCGCGCTCATTTGCGGGCGTGGTGGGGAAGGTGCTGTCGGCTGCGGGAATTCCTGTGTTTATGGCGGACAAGTTCACACCGACGCCGGAGTTGTCGTTTGCGGTGCGTGAGCGCAAGGCCGCGGGGGGCGTGATGATTACGTCGAGCCATAATCCCGCGGAGTGGAACGGCGTAAAGTACAAGGCGAGCTATGGCGGCGCGGGAAGCCCTGCGATTATCGCGTCGATCGAGAGCTATCTGTTGAAGCCGCTGGCCGACGCGAAAGTCCCGGCGAAGATTGAAGAGGTGGATTTCAAGCCGACGTATGTCGCGGCGCTCGAAGCGTTTGTCGATTTAAAGGCGATCAAGGCGAGCGGCTATCGCTTCCTGATCGACACCATGTACGGTGCGGGTCATGGGTATATCGCGGGGATATTTGCGCGGGCGGGGATTCCGTTTGTGGAGTTTCGGAGCGAGATGAACCCGGCGTTCCCGGGCATCAATCCGGAGCCGATCTTGCCGCATATTGCGGCGACCCAGAAAGCTGTGGTCGCGGAGAAGTGCGATGCGGGTCTGATTACCGACGGCGACGCGGATCGCATTGGGGCGGTCGATGAGCATGGCAACGTGGTCGACGCGCACAAGATTTATGCCGTGCTGCTATGGTGGCTGCTCGAACGCAAAGGCTGGCCGGGGGACGTGACGCGGGCTTTCAATACGACGAAAATGCTCGACCGCATTGCGGCCAAACATGGGCGGAAGTTGCTGGAGCATGGGATCGGGTTCAAGTATGTCGTCGACCTGATGCTGGAGCGGGAGATTTTGATTGGGGGTGAGGAATCGGGTGGGATCGGCATTAGCAAACATCTGCCTGAACGCGATGGACTGCTGAACAGTTTGCTGCTCGCGAATGTGATGGCCGATGAGAAGATGACCCTGGGGGAATTGGTTGCCGCGTTGCAGGCGGAGTATGGCGAGCATGAGTATGGACGCGTCGATATGCGAATTGCGGATGCGTTGAAGCAGTCGGCGATTCGGCGAGCGAAGGATGGCTTGAAGGAGATTGCGGGGCTGAAGGTGTTACGGGAGGAGAAGCTCGACGGAATTAAGTTTTTTCTGGAGAACCCGGCTTGCGTGGGGAAACCGAACGCTGCGGAGACGTGGCTGCTGTTGCGGGCGAGTGGAACGGAGCCGTTACTGCGCTTGTATTGCGAGAGCTGCTCGCAGGAGAGTGTGCAGCAGGTGTTGAAAGCGGCGCAGGCTTTTGTGATGCAAGGGGCGGAGTGATGTCCCCCACTCATCGCGCCAAGTACGGCGGATGAATGGGGCACCCTTGATTGCGGTGGCGCGGACGGCTAGGGGCGCGCGCCAAGCTTGTTGAGAGTGACGGCGGCGGCGATGGG
>JALYTE010000253.1 GCA_030854435.1 Acidobacteriota bacterium
GGTAGGCGTCGGGGACTTGCAACTCGTCCGCAGCGGTTTCGGGGAGATGTTCGATTTGGCGCACGACATCGTAGGCGAAGAAGCCCACGGCGCCCCCGGTGAATGGCGGCAGGCCGGGAAGGCGCGCCGGAGTTTCACCTTCGAGCGCGGATTTCAGCTCGGCGAAAATATCGGCCTTGCGGGTGGTGTGCGAACGCTCACGTTGGACGGTGACTTGGCCGTTGCGGGCCATCATGCGCTTGTAGGGCCGGATGCCGATGAAGGTGTAGCGGCCGACGTGTTCGCCGCCTTCAACCGACTCCAATAGAAATGCTTCAGGCTCTTTCGCGGCGACGCGTAAGAATGCGGAGACGGGGGTCTCAAGGTCTGCCGCCACCGTCCGATAGATGGGAACAAGGGTGTGCGTGTGCGCCAGTTGCAGGAACTCGCGGAGGGATGGAGTTGTGGGGGAGGCGGAAGACATGGCGCTGTCACCGAGGATACAACGGCGAAGATTCGATACTGGATTTTCGCGAACTTATGTGGTAGTTCGGCAGGTTCAAGAGCCTTGCTTGTGTCGCGCGCAGCGGCCTATACTCAGCAGGTTTGGCCACGGAACGGTCTGGCCAGGCGAGGCCCAATGAAAGGGACTATGCTGTCTTCAGGTCCGAAGGATTCGAGATTCTGGAGGGACGAGCGCTATGGCCGGAGAGTCGCTGATACCAGCAACCGAGAGGACTAGAACTGGAATGACCACGCTCACGCTTGAGCAAGAAACAAACCCCTGGGAAGCGCAAGCCGCGCGCTTCGACGACGCCGCCCGACGCCTCAATCTCGACGCGGGAATATGGAAGGTCCTGCGCTACCCGTCGCGCGAAATCATCGTCCACATCCCGGTGGGTATGGACGACGGATCTATCGAAGTTTTTACCGGCTATCGCGTGCAGCACTCGATGGCGCGCGGGCCGGGCAAAGGCGGCATTCGTTATTCGCCCGACGTGACGCTCGATGAAGTGCGCGCTCTGGCGAGTTGGATGACGTGGAAGTGCGCGGTGGTCAACATCCCGTTCGGCGGTGCCAAGGGCGGCGTGATTTGCGATCCCAAGAAGATGTCGCAGGGAGAACTGGAACGCATGACGCGGCGCTACACCGCGCAGTTGATCGAGTTCATCGGGCCGGAGAAGGACGTTCCCGCGCCCGACATGAACACCAACGAGCAGACCATGGCGTGGATCATGGACACCTACTCCATGCACATGCGTCAGACGATTACGTCGGTGGTCACGGGCAAGCCCGTCAACATGGGCGGGTCGCGCGGGCGGCGGGAAGCGACGGGGCGCGGCGTCAGCATCGTGTGCGACCAGGCGCTGAAGCATCTCGGCATGTCGGTCGAGGGCTGCCGCGTGATTGTGCAGGGCTTCGGCAACGTCGGGTCGAACTCGGCGAAGCTGATGTGGGACAAGGGCTACACCATTATCGGCATCGGCGAATGGGACGGCGCGCTGTACAACGCCAACGGCATCGACATTGAAGCGCTGCTCGAATACAAGGCCCGGCATGGGACGATTCATGGTTTCAGTGAAGCGGAGTCTGCGGACAAGGACGAGTTGCTGACGCGGCCCTGCGAAATCCTCATTCCCGCGGCGACCGAGAACGTCATCACCAGCCGCAACGCCGAGCGCATTCGCGCGAAGATTCTTTGCGAAGGAGCGAACGGCCCGACGACGACGATTGCCGACGAGATCCTCTCCGACAAGCGCGTCTTCGTGATTCCGGACATTCTGGCCAACGCGGGCGGCGTGACCACCAGCTACTTCGAGTGGGTACAGGACCGCATGGGCTATTTCTGGACCGAGTTGGAAGTGAACCAGCGGCTGGAACGCATCATGATCGACAGCTTCGACGACGTACTGAAGTATGCTATGGAGCATTCGGTGAACAACCGCACGGCCGCGTATATGCTGGCGATCGATCGCGTCGCCTACACGACCAAGCAGCGCGGGATGTACGCTTAGAGGCAGTGAGTAGTGAATAGTGAGTAAGGAATTATTCACTATTCACTATTCACTATTCACTATTCCATGAATCTACCCAACTACATCACGCTGAGCCGAATTGCGAGCGTTCCGCTGTTCATTTGGGCGCTGTCGCCCAAGTTTCCAGTGCATGGAACGCATGGGGAGCAGGAGGTTTTTGCCTCCGCGATCTTCATTCTGGCGTCGATCACAGACGGCGTGGATGGGTATCTGGCGCGACGGCGCGGTCAGATTACGACGTTGGGGATGCTGCTCGACCCGCTGGCCGACAAGCTGATGATTACCGCGGCCTACATCGCGCTGGTGGCGTATAACCCGCGCATTGTTCCGCCGTGGATCGCCGTGCTGGTGATCGGGCGCGAGTTCCTGGTGAGCGGCTTGCGGGCTATCGCCGCCAGCGAGGGCTTCACCATTGAGGCCAGCGAAATCGGCAAGCTGAAGACCGTGATCCAGATTGTGTCGGTGGTGGCGGCGATCCTCAATCATCGCTGGGATTACTGGAACCTGTGGGGCTTCCCGGTAGGCGTCCACCTGATTGCGGTGACGGCGATTTACTGGATGACCGCAGTGTCGATTATCTCGGCGGTGGATTACTTTGTCGGCTTCTGGAAGAAGATCGACCACGCTTCGGGCCGGAGGCGGAGGCGAAGTTCCGTGCTCAGCCGCAAGAAGCGGGAAGCGTCTTCGCCATTGGTCTAAAGGTCAACCGTGCAATGTAGCGCTACTGTCGTCGTTGCAGTTGTCATTACAGTTGCCGTTGTTGTTGCCGTTGCCGTTGTTTGTTTTTCGCCGTCATCCTGACCCTCGAGCGCAGCGAAGGGGAACGACCCCCGTATTTCGCACTTAGGCGTCGGGAGTCAACAACTTGATCGGCTTTCCCCACTCTTCGCTGAGATCGATCCAGGTTGGATTCTCACCGACAATCAGCTGAATTTTCTTTATCCGAAGCCATCCCTTGAGTTCTTTCTCACGCGCGATGGCGCGAGTCACCAAGCCGTAACGTTCGAAATAGACCAGGCGGTTGATGTTGTAGCGCGCGGTGAAGGAGGTGTTGTCGGTGGGGTTTTTGTGTTAGAAGATGCGGTTTTCAAGGTTCGTGGTGACACCGATGTAGAGATGTTTGAACGTGCTCGCGAGGATGTAGACGTAGGCGTATGTAATCACGTGACGAGGATACGCCTGGATGTAGGGTTGGTGCATTCGTGCCGTCCCGAAATACGGGGGTCCTACCCCTTCGCTGCGCTCGAGGGTCAGGATGACGGCGAGAAACAAGCAACAACAACGGCAACGGCAACGGCAACAACAACTACGACTACAACGCAACAGCAATTTATGCGTTCGTGCCGTGGCTGCCGGCGTTGTGGCGGTGGACGAAGTGGTACGGCGGCCAGGGCCCTGAAAGCTGCATCGCGCAGTCCTTCATCTGCAAGCTCGCCGAACTGTACTTGTTCTGATAGCGCTCGATGGTTTTCTTTTCGACCAGGTGGGCAATGTCGAGCAGCATCTTGCCGGAGTCGGTGCGTTTGCAGGTGATCTCCTCCGCGACGGGCAGAAACATACGGTGCATCTGCACCGAGAGTGCGCGGGCGCGGGATTGGCGCTCGCGTTGGCGTCCCGACGACTCGCGCAGGTTGGAGAGATACTGTCGGCTGGCACCGCTTTGAGGGCAGTAGTCGGCATCGCGACGAGCAGGTATGACGTCGTCGACCAACACCTTTAGGTGCATCTCGGCCATGCCGCGCAGGCGCTCGACATTGGCCATGAAGTGGCGCTGGTTGGAACGAACGGAGCGGCGCAGAGCGTCGTCGTCGTCGAACGTCGTGCCGAAGCGGAACGGCAAAACGGTGGACTGCGCAAAGCAGTTCGCAATTACGCGGGCGTGGTCGCGGGCCGCGGTTTGGGCGCCCACGCCGGCCAGCAGCGCCGCGTCTTCAGGCAAATGCTCGGAGACCACGACAGTCAGATCGGCTGCCGGAAAAAGGAAGGCCTGATTTCGGAAGAGGCCCGTGACTCCATCCAGAGGCACCGGGCGGCGGTGGCGGGCAAGTTCGGGAAAGGCGTTACGTTCCGCTATGCAATAGGCGTACCATGCCATGATCTTTTCGCTCCAGGGACGTTGTGGGAGTCTGCGCTCCCAATCAAGTTTGTTTTTGAAGCAAGGACTTCAAAAACTCAAAATGGCGAACAAGTGCGGGGTGCGTGATGCGGGGCCCGAAAACAATGCTGGAATGATGGCGAAACGGATACTATGCCTGTTCGGATACGTTTGGCAAACGTTTTCTACGGGAGATTGTTTGAGCTTGGTCGATCGCCCTTGTCTCCAGGGGCCGTGCTGATAGACTTGGAAGATGCGCCGCTGTGTGCGCGACCACACTCTCGCTGCAATTTAACATTTGACATCTGAAGGACGGACCGATTCGTGGACAACGCGACCAAGCGTGAACTGAAAAAGCAGGACCAATTTGTCACTCTCACCGAGCATGGGATCGCGTGGGCCAGCCAGAATCGTCGTTCGGCGATCGTGACTGCCGCGATCTTGCTGTTGGCCATCGTGGCCGCGGTGGGAGGCTTCGCGCTCTTCAATCACCGCTCCGAGCAGGCCAACGCCGCGCTGGGCGACGCGCTGCACACCTACCAGACGCCGGTCGCCGCGCCCGGCCAGCAGATTCCCCCGGGCATGAAGACTTTCCCCAGCGTGCAGGACCGCGCCAAGGTCGCCAACGCGCAGTTTCTGGATGTGACCAACCGCTACGGCATGACCAAAGACGGCCATGTCGCGCGCTACTTCGCAGGGCTGACCTATATGGAAGAAGGCCAGAACCAGGCCGCCGAAGACTCGCTGAAGAAGGTGGCCGACTCATGGAACGGCGACCTCGCGGCGCTGGGCAAGCTGGCGTTGGCGCAGCTTTATCGTGGGAGCGGACGCGAGGCGCAGGCCGTCTCCCTGTACCAGGAACTGGCCAAGGGCGATGCCAGCACCGTCTCTCCGGGAATGGCGCAAATCCAGTTGGCCGAGATGTACGAGTCGCAGGGCAAGACCGACGAGGCCCGGAAGATCTACGCACAATTGAAAGACAAGGACAAGGACGCCAAAGGCAAGCCTGGGCCTATTGGGCAGTTGGCGGCGGAGAAGCTGAACCCGCAGGCTGGAGTCCAGTAAACAAGGAACAGGGAACAGTCATTTGGATAGTGAAGGCCGCCGCGAGGCGGCCTTTTCTGTTGAGGCTACGCTGCTTCTTGACGGGCGGGAACAGGTGCTCCCTGGAGAGCGACAAAGCGTTGCGGCTCGCAACAAGCTTTGCCAAGCATGGCCAGATCCGCCTGCATCTTGTGGTTCGACTTGAGCGACAACAACGCAACGTCCAGAATGGCGGCTGCCCTCGCATCGCCGGGCCTCTCGATGCTGTAATGCATCCACTTCCCCTCGCGGCGCGCGGACACGATGCCCGTATGGCGTAAATAGGCCAGATGCCTGGATATTTTCGGCTGGCCCTGCTTCAGAACCTCGACAAAATAGCAGACGCAGACCTCGCGGCCATCCATTAAATTGAGCAGCCTAAGCCGGGTCGGATCGGCGAGCGCGGCAAAGAGCCGAACAACGTCGAAGGGTTTAGGAGAACGTCGCACATTTTCAATATACGCCTTGACAGATGTGTGTGCGGCAGATACATTTGCCTTAGCGCATGTGAGGAGCGCACTCATGTCAAGTCAATCCGTCGTTCGCGAAAAGTATGGCTCCATTGCTCGAAGCGTTTCAGAAGCGTCCGCAAAGGCGTGTTCCGATCCGGCGATGCGCTGCTGCGACCCCATTACGAAGAACCTGTACGGCGATGGCGAAAAGAGCGTCTTGCCTGAAAATGCTGTCCTGGCGTCGCTCGGCTGTGGCAATCCGACTGCCCTGATCGATTTGAAGCTGGGCGAAACGGTTCTCGATCTCGGATCAGGCGGCGGAATCGACGTTCTCCTCTCGGCCCAGCGGGTGGGCTCGACCGGCAAAGCCTATGGACTGGACATGACCGACGACATGCTCGCGCTGGCCCGGGAAAACCAGCGCCAAGCAGGGGCGACGAACGTTGAGTTTCTCAAGGGGGAGATCGAGAATATTCCGCTACCGGACAACTCTGTCGATGTCGTCATCTCAAACTGCGTCATCAACCTCTCCGTGGACAAGAGCCGCGTTCTGCGTGAAGCATACCGGGTGCTGCGGCCTGGGGGCCGTTTTGCGGTCTCCGACGTGGTTGTTCGCGGCGAGGTTCCCGATGCCGTGCGCGCGAGCATGTTGCTTTGGGTGGGCTGCATTGCGGGAGCGCTCGAGGAGAGCGACTATCTCGCCAAACTGCGCGAAGCGGGCTTTGTCGATGTCGATCTCGAACCGACCCGAACGTACGATATCGAAGATGCGCGGGTATTCCTCACTGAAGCTGGTATTTCCGTGGACGAGATCGCTCCTCAGGTCGAAGGCAAATTCCTGAGCGCCTTCATCCGGGCCACCAAACCCCATGCGACCTGCTGTGGACCGGATTGCTGTCCGACCGCCCCGAAAGTGAACCACCGTTCTTAGAGCGGATGCAGAGTATCGTCGCCCAGTCGCGACGCGGTGGATTGCGTACTGACGTGCTGCGAGAACTCCGTCGTGGAGGCCAGCGGCGTGCGCAGGTTGGAGACCGCCGTCCACGGGTCGGGCTTGCGGGTCGGGTCGCGCGGCGGAGCAATCCAGAGCGGCAGATCCATGCAGAGGTACTCCGACATCGCCTGCGCGTGCGGCTCGTAGAGCTGGCGGATGGCGGCGAGGCGCGCGCGCGTATCGGGTGCCGCGCACAGCGCCAGGCCGCTGGGGACGAGCGTCTCGCACAACCGCCCGAACTCCGCGTCGGACAGCCGCTGCGGGGGCGATTCGCGATAGCGTTTCTCTTGATTCTCGCGATGGAAGACATGGCCTAGATCGACCAGCGTGTGGCGCGCCATGGCGAAAGTGAGCTGTGCCTGGCGCGTGCTCGGGCCTTCGATGGTGGTAATCAGCAGCGCGCAGGTGTCGAGGATGGCGGTGATGGCCGAAAGCCAGGACTGGTTGTCGTGCTGCGAGCGGTAGTAGCACAGGATCGGATAGGAGATGTGCGACTCCAGCATCTCGGCCGACCAGCGCTCCCACTCGGCGAGCAGTTCGGCGAGCGCCTCGTGGCCGCCCTTGAATCCGTGGCGCAGCAGCAGTTCCCCGGCCGTGGGAGGCGAACCCGCGCGGGCGTCCAGCAGCGCGACGGCGACTTCGCGGCGAGAGAACGTCCCGTAAAGCAGCGGCACGTAGCCGATCACCAGCGCGACAAAGCCGAGGCCGACACCGGCTTCCACCACCATCAGGGTGCGGGCTTTTTGCGACACGGGGATCACGTCGCCGAGGCCCAGCGTAAACAGCGTCGTTCCACTGACGTAGAAGCAGTCGCGCATCTGCCCCAGCTTCGACACGACCTGCATGGGATCGTGAAAAGGCGTGCCCAGCCCGTAGAACAGCAGGCCAAACGCGATCACCAACAGACAGGCCCAGACGACGATCAGCAATAGCAACGACAGCGGGCCGTAGACGCTGTAGGCCTGCTCGCGCCAGCGGTTGGAGGGCAGAAGACGGGCGGCGGCGCGCCACGGTGCCCATGTCGCGAGGAAGAACAGACGCGTAATGCGGAAACGGCCGGCCGGACGGCGCGGCAGAATGATGGTCTGGAACGCGTCCAACAGGACGACGCCGAGGAAGACCAGACCGGTAAACAACGCGCCCGCATGTGCCATGTAGACGACTTTACCGGGTTTGGCGGACGGGGAATTGTGCGCCGCTGAAATTTACGAAACTTTGATGATTTTGCTGGCCGACGGGTCACAATTTGGTCTATGCTACTTTCAATTGCCGTCTTCCCAGACAGCATATTCCCGACCTGAGTTTTGCGTGGAAATGCGAGTTTCAAGGGCGTGTCGCGCGGTCGGGCCGAGGTGTCAAATGAAACAGAGGGTGCTCGTGGTCGATGACGATAAGCTGGTGGCCGATACGTTGAGCTTGATCTTCCGCGCCAACGGCTTCGACGCGGAGGCGTGCTACTCCGCCGCCGAAGGCCTGGAGCGCGCCCGCATCTACGACCCCGAACTGCTGTTATGCGACGTGACCATGCCCGGTGCCACGGGACTTGAACTGGCCGCGAACATCGACCGCGAAATGCCGGCGTGCAAGATCCTGATGCTCACGGCGTACTCTTCCAACGCGGTTAAAGTCGACGAGCAGTCGAGGCGCATGGCGCGACCCGTGAATGTTTTGAGCAAACCCTGCCGCCCCGAAGACCTGCTGCGCGAGGTTGGGACGCTGCTGAAGACGGCGTAGACTCGAATGCACCATGGCGCGATCCGACGATGTCCCCTCCGCCGCGGACATCTTTCTGAAACGAAAATCTGTAAGCCGACGAAAGCCGCGAACGACGCAGGCCGCGGCCGGGTTGTTCGATATGGTGGAGACGCCGGAAGCGCCACTGCATGTGTCTAAGGAACTTGCGATTGACGGTAGGGTGCGACTTCAGCCGCACCACAAAGGCCATCGAATCGAGACGGCTTTAGCCGCTGAGGGCAATGCCGAAGGACTTAGCCAGATAGCCATCGACTCCGCGAAGGTCTGGACGGTGGCGGGCCTGGTCCGCGAAGTGCGCGGCCT
>JALYTE010000265.1 GCA_030854435.1 Acidobacteriota bacterium
GGTCCTTCGCTACGCTCAGGATGACGGCGAAAAACAAGCAACGGCAAATGCAAGAGCAAGTGCAAGTGCAACAGCAACAGCAACAGCAACAGCAACAGCAACAGCAACAGCAGATTCCCTGCGGGAATGACAGAAAGAAAAGCAAAAACTGATTCGCGCTAGAAGGTCGTGCTGACGGTCAGGCGGATGGTCTTGCGGGGTTCGCGCAGGATGTAGTCGGCCCCGTAGAACTGCAGTGCTTGCTGGTAGCTGAATTGGCCAGCGCCGTTGCTGGGGAAGAATCCCCTGAACGTTGCGGGATCGACCGCCAGTTGTTGCGGCAAGTCTTTGAACAGGCGCAGCGGGTTGTAGGCGTAGAAGATGCGGAACGGGGCGTTCACGATGGGCAGAATGACCTGCAACTCGGCGCCGTTGGACATGCGCGGAACGAAGTTCGTTCCCGGCACCGTGCGCAGGTTGAGCGGGAACGAGACCTGCTTGCCGCCCGAGCACGCGCCGTTGTTGAACACCGGGCAGCCGTACAGCGGAGCGTTGAGCACCGATTGGCCCAGGACGCTTTGGCGCAACTGCGACGGTCGGGTGTTGAAGACCAGGCCGAAGTCGGTGAAGAAGGCGAACGTCACCTGGTTCACGATGGGGATGCGATACTCCACGTTGGCCGTGACGCTGGTGTCGCCGCCGATGGATTGGAGACGGTAGATCGGCAGCGGGATCTGAATGGCTCCCAGCGCGGAGTTGGTGGGGTCGCGCGGCACCAGTTGGCCGTCCGGGTTGGTCAGGTTGAAGTTCACCCGGTTGGGCAGGAAGACGTAGGGGGCGGAGGAGCGGATGTCGAATCCGCGGATGTCGTTTTCGCCGCCTCCGGAGATGCGTTGGAAGGGCGGCGCGACCTCGCCTCCGAAGCCCGCGATATTCGAAAATTGCAGGCGATAGCCGAGCACGTTGTGGCCTTCGCGATTGACTCTGAGACCTTTCATCGGGAAGAACTGGCGGTAGGCCGCGGTGGGCGCGTAGTACTTGGTGTTGCCGCCCGCGCCGGCGATCTGGAAGGCGATGTTGAAGTCTTTGCCGTTGTGTGGGCCGACCGCACGGTCGAGCGTGGAGAAGGTGAAGCTGGGCGTAATGACCGACGTGATGATGCCTTCGAGCTGGTTCTGGCCGGCGATGCCGGAACGGAATGCGAGCGATTGGAAAATATTGCGCGTGTTGTCGTTGAAGGTCGTGATTCCCGAACGCGAGAGCGAGTAGGAAATGCCGACGCGGGCCACGCCGGAGCGCCGGAACAACTTGCGCAGCGCCGTGGAGCTTGAGACGGTGAGGCCGGTCGAGGACTGGTTGTAGTTGGTCAGCTGCGATTGCTGGGCGTTGGTCAGATTCGCGCTTTGACCGCTGGCGGTCGCGAAGCTCTTGGACGGGTTGAAGTCGGTCTTCGAGGTGAACACCTGGACGCCGAGGGAAATGGGCTTGTTGCGCAGATAAGGCTCGGTGAAACCAAAGCTGAGGTTGCGCGAGAGGTCGCCGATGTTGGCGGTGACGCTGAGGGTTTCGCCGAGGCCGAGGAAGTTGTTGGTTTCGTAGTTGAGGCCGATGAACGACCCCGACAGGCCGGACAGGCCGCCGTTGAGGCCGATGGAGTTCTTGCCCTTTTCGCGCAGCTTCAGCAGCAGGTCCACAGTTCCGGCGTCGGCGTTCTGGCGCGTCTCGACGTCCTGGTCGGCCTTCAGCGTTTCAAAGTAGTTGAGCTGGTTGAGGCGGAGCAGCGAGAGGTCGACGAGTTGGCTGTTGTAGGCCTGGCCTTCTTCGACCAGAAGCTCGCGACGGATGACCTTGTCGCGCGTGATGCTGTTGCCGGTGAACTCGATGCGCGAGAGGTAGAACTGTTTGCCCTCGTCGATGTCGATGTTCAAGGAGACGGTCTTTTTGGCCTCGTCGATGGTCGGGGACGGGGTGCCGACCATGTTGATGTATCCGCCCTGGCCGTAGGCCTTGCGCAACGCTTCAACGCCTTTGCCGAACAGCGACGAGTTGAAGTAGTCGTCGTCCTTGAGCGCGAACTGTGCGCGCAGGGCCTTCGTATTCGGATAGGCCTTATTGCCCGTAAAGGTGATGCTGCCGAGCCGGTAACGCTCGCCCTCTTCGACCGGGATGAGGATGTCGACGCGCTTGCCAGTGGAAGGATGCAGGGTGAAAAGATTGATGCCGCCGGCGTTGCGGATGTTGGTCTGCGGCTCGCCGGTGAGCGCCTTGAAGTAGCCCTTGTCGCGGTAGGCGTAGCGCACGCGCTCGGCGTCTTCGTCGAGCTTGCTGGCGTCGAAGGTTTTGGCGAACAGGTTCTCGAAGATGATGGAGTGGGGAATGCCGATGGGCTTCAGATTGTGCATCGCCGCGATGAGTTCGCGGTCGGGGATGGACTTGTTGCCGTCGAACTTGATCTTGCCGACTTTGACCGTGGGGCCTTCTTTGATGATGAAGGTCAACGCGACGGCCGCAGGGGGCAGGGTCTTGATTTCGGTCTTGATGGTGGCGAACTGGTGGCCGTGCTCGGCGAGCAATTCTTGGAGGACGACTTCCGCGCGCTTGATCTTGGTGGGGTCGTATTGGCTCTCGACCGAGAGCGGGACCTTGGCCTTTTTGAAGCGCTCCAGCACGTCGGACTGCGTGACCGCGTTGAGGCCCTTGTAGTCGATTTCGCGGATGGTGGGCCGCTCGCGGACGTAGACGATCAGTTGCACGCAAGTGGGCTCGTCGACGCGCTCGAAACGCACGTCGTCGAAGTAGCCGGTGTTCCAGAGGGAATTGAAATCGCGTTCGACGACCGCGGGGTCGTAGGCGTCGCCGGGGCGGGAGAAGAGCCGCGCCAGAACGGATTCCTTGGGGATGCGGCGATTGCCGATGACCTGCGTCTGGCACAGAATCTGCGGCGTTTGCGGCGTGG
>JALYTE010000279.1 GCA_030854435.1 Acidobacteriota bacterium
TAGCTTCAACAGGTAAAGACCCGATGAGCACGACGTTTTCGCGCTGTAAATGGTTCGCTTGCGCGCTTTGTATCGCACTGGCTCTGGCAGCGTTCCCGGGCCTCGCGCAAACCGCCCCGACGCCCGGTGCCACGCCGCAACAGGAAGCCGGCAAGCAAGAGTCGAAGGGCAGTGTGGGCGGCAAAAACGCCGGGGCCAGCGACAAAGCGCCCGCCGCCGAACCCTCGACTTCCGCCTCCAAGCCCTCCCACGAAGGCGAAGCCACGGCCAGCACGACCAAGCTGCGCCTCGGCCCCATCGACCCCGGGCCGCCGCCAGCGCATCGGCCCATTGGGCGACCCACCATCGGTCTCGCGCTGGGCGGCGGCGGCGCGTTGGCGATGAGCGAGATCGGCGTGCTGGCCTGGTTCGAGCAGCACCACGTTCCGGTGG
Organism: Acidobacteriota bacterium; assembly: GCA_030854435.1. Taxonomy (GTDB): domain Bacteria; phylum Acidobacteriota; class Terriglobia; order Terriglobales; family Acidobacteriaceae; genus Granulicella. The sequence continues at coordinate 433 of JALYTE010000279.1, forward strand.
ACATGATCGCGGGCACCAGCATGGGATCCATCGTCGGGGCGCTCTACTCCACCGGCAGCACGCCCGATCAGATGACCCACATCATGACGGACGAGTCGGTCAACACCATCTTCCGCATCGACACCGCCTACAAATCGCGCAGCTTCCGGCGCCGCGAAGACAGCCGCGAAATCCCCAACGGCATTACGCTGGGCCTCAAGCACGGCGTCTCGCTGCGCAACTCTCTGCTCACCGACTCCGGCTTCAACGCGCTGCTTGACCGTGAGTTTCTGCGCTACAACGACCAGACCGACTTCAACAATCTCCCCATTCCTTTTCGCTGCGTGGCGACCGACCTGAACGCCGCGCGCAGCGTTACGTTCGCGCGCGGGTCGATTCCCGATGCGGTGCGCGCGTCCGCTTCATTGCCCGGAATCTTTCGGCCCTTCACGCTCGACGGGCATGATTACGTCGACGGCGCGGTGCTCGCGAACCTCCCCACCCAGGCGCTGCGCGACATGAAGCCCGATGTCGTGCTCGCGGTCAGCCTTCCTCTGCTGCCGGTCGCCAAAGGCGAACTCGACTCCATCGTCGGCGTGCTACAGCGGGCGTTCGCTGTGGCCATCGAGGGCAACGAGCAACGGTCGCGCAAGGCCGCCGACCTGGTGCTCGTGCCCAATCTCGACGGCTTCAACGAGAGCGACTACCTGAAGACGGAGCAACTTGCCGCGCGCGGGTACAACGTCGCCGAAGCCAATAAAGACGCTTTGTTGAAGTATGCCGTCACTCCCGAGCAGTGGGACGAGTACATCGCCGGTCGGCGTGGGCGCGAGCGCGGACCGGCGGGTACGATCCTGCGGGTCAAGGTGAAGGCCCCCAACCCCGGCGTCGAAGAGGCCGCGCACCGCAAGTTCGATGCGCTGGTCGACCAGCCGTTCGACGAAAATAACGTCGATTCGTTGCTGGCTGACCTGCGCAGCGACGGTCGTTACGACGCCGACTACAGCATCGGCTACGACTCCCCGCAAGCGACACGCCCCATTCTGCTGGTCAACGTCGACGACAAGAAGAACGGGCCGCCGTTCCTCGAGGTCGGCGCGAACATCGCCGCGCAAACCGGCGGCGTCACGCGCGCCACCGTCGAAGGCATTCTGCTCGACCAGGACTTGGGCGGCTACGGCTCGGAGTTGAGGACGATCATTAAAGTCGGCTTCCTCACCGAAGTTGAAAGCGAATACTACCGCAAGCTCAACTGGAGCGGCTTCTTCGCGGCGCCCCGCGCCAACATCACGCGCCAACCGTATTACATTTACAGCGGCGACCGGCGGCTCTCCGAACGGCAATCGCAAATGGCGGGCGGCGGCGGCGACATTGGCTGGAGCGACGGGCGGATGCAGGAGCTTCGCGCAGGCTGGCTCTACCAGAACGTCCAATGGCATACCACAACGGGCTTCGACAACCTGCCCGACTATGCCGGCAGCTCGCAGCGAGTGCGGGTGAAATATATTTTCGATTCCCAGGACCGCGCGCTGGTGCCGCAGTTCGGCCTGCGCCTCACCAGCGAAGCCGCGTACCTCTACAACACGCCGGGAAGCCCCAGCGCGCCGCAGCTTTTCACGCAGCTTACGGTCGCGCACACGTTCGCGAAAAAGAACATCGCTCTGGTCAACATGGAAGGCGCGACCATGTTCAACCGCAATGTGGCGCAGCCGTTTCGCTACACTCTGGGCGGCCCACTGCGCCTCAGCGCGGCCAGCATCGACCAGTACCGCGGCACGGATTATTTCCTCATCACGCCCGGCTACCTGCGCCGCATCGCCAGCCTGCCCCGGCCGCTCGGCCAAAGCATCTTCGTCGGCGCCACCTATGAAGTCGGCCAGATGCGCGCGCCCGACAACCGCACCATCACGCGCCAGGACGTTTACTTCGGCATCGTCGCCGAAACGCCGCTGGGCGTCATCACCTTCGCTCCATCGTTCGGCGACGGCGGGAACCGCAAACTCAACTTCACGCTGGGACGGTTGTTCTAGACCCGGCAAGCCGCAAAATTAGCGTGGATCGAGGCCTCTTTTGGAGTCTGGAAGAGCAGGAGGGTGAATCGAGGTCGTGACAAGTCTTTTTTTGCCCAAACGGTACGTTTGTTTCGCAATATGATGTACTGTTGCCAACAAGCCTATCCGAATCTAATCGACCTCCTATGTCTATCGCGAACGAACCCAACGAGTCCCCCTCGCAGTCTGGCGCGCTGCTGCGGCTGGATGACCTGAGCGAAAAACGCCAGCACATCATCCGTCCCGCGCTGGAAAGCCCGCGCGAGTTCGTTCTGCTGAACGTGCGGGACATGGCGCGGCGGCTGGCGACCGGCCCGGCGACGCTGCTGCGCATCGTGCAGGCCCTCGGCTTTCGCAACTACAAGGACTTCCAACACTATCTGCACGACCTGTCGACGACCAGCGCCACGATTCTGGACAGCATGCAGTCCACCGGCAGCGGCACCCGGACGCCCAAGTTCCTGCGCGGGTCGAGGAAGCAGATCGAGCAAAATCTGGCGTTCGTTCTGGACCACGTCGATCTCCACCAGGTGCAAAACATCGCGATGCGCATCCATGAGGCGAAGCGGATTTTTCTGCTGGGCGGCGATATGGCCTCGTCGCTGGTGGACTACATGGAATACCACCTCACCATCGCCGGGTTGCCCGTGGTGGCGGCCACGACGCCCGGTCGCGCGACCCACATCGTCCGCTCTTCGGGAGACGACGATATCGTCATCGGCATCAGCTTTCGGCGCGGCCTGCGCATGACGATCGAAGGCATCCAACGGGCGAGAGAAAACGGCGCGTACTGCATCGGCATCACCGACTCGATGCTGTCTCCGCTGGCGCGCTTCTCGAACGAGTTGGTGATCGTGCCGACCAATAGCTTGTCGTTCGCGGCCAGCTATGTGGCGCCCATCGCTCTGATCGACCTCATCACCGCCGGGGTCGGCAGCCTGCGGCGAAAGCAGGTGGTAGACCGGCTGAAGGAAGCCGACCACGAACAGAAGCACGGCTATCGGTGGTATCAGACGGAGTCCTGATAGCCCTAATAACGGGCGCGGCCCTTTACCACGAAGTGCCACGCGGCCCACGCCAGCGCAGCCAACGCCAGCAGCATTGCCGCGACGCCCCACCAGCGCCGCCGCGGCGCGCCCGCGACCTGGCGGCTGCGCTTCACATTTTCGCCAAACGAATCCCAGTCCGGCTCGCCGCCTAATGTCTCCACGCTGGCCGCATAACGCCCCAGCCATTCCTGCTCGTCGAGTTCAAGTTGCCGGCAATAGCCGCGCACCATGCCCTTGTTGAAGATGCCGCCCGGCAACTGCACATGCTCATCGGCTTCGAGCGCGCGCAGATAGCGCTCCGAGACCTTGGTCCGCTCCGATATCGCGGCCAGATCGACGCCCCTTCGCTCCCGTTCTTCGCGTAGCTCGGTTCCGAACGACACGTTGCGCTCTCCGTTTTCCGTTCTCCGATCGAGTGGCCCGCGACAGTTTCCCGCACTATCATCCCACGCATCGCGCACGAATCATCGTCAATCTGCGCTAGGGGGTGCGCTCCGATGTTCCCCCCTCTGGCCTGATTGGGTCCTCAACCAGCCTGATCCAACCCACTGTGACGCACGCGAAAACAGCCTCCATCCATCTCGCCCGAGGACAACTCTCGTGCGACTAGGGCGCAGGCCTAACCCATACATCGACCTCAATGGGGTCTGTCATGTACCGGCCAAAAACCCTCGCTGCCACCATACAAAGGGCGTCTTCTGTAAGAAAGAGGTCAACGCAGGCATTGCCACCCGGTATGCATTCGGAGCATAAAGTTCCGCCGGAACAGGGACTGCATTTTCGATGTGGCTTGACGCGCTCATCGCCTGCGCGATGGAGAACCAGGAGCTGTGGACGGATTGCGCCAGCATCAGGCACATTGCGAAGAAAAACATGCCGACGAACACGCTTTCTCTCTTGTAAAACGTTGTTTGCATTTCCTTGGCCGTTCCTCAGAGTAATCATCCCACGCATCGTCGTTAGAACAAACTTCGTGTGGGTAGAGAGCAAGAACCAGCAACAGCAAAGACAAATGCTGCGATCTCTCCACTGCGCTGCGCTCCGGTCGAGATGACAGCTT
>JALYTE010000311.1 GCA_030854435.1 Acidobacteriota bacterium
ACCGTTCCACCCGCCATATTGTGCGAATTCTCGATCACGATCAACGCCGTCGCCGCGCGGTAATAAATCTTCGGAGCGATAGCGCCCGCGATGCGGTCCCACGACAGCACGCCGCGCTCTCCCTGCACCGTCCGCGGCACGCAGCCGGAAAACGCCGCGACCATCGCCATCTCCCAATCCAGCACATGCGATCGCGCCTCGCAGATGACCTCTTGTCCATGCTGCGTATGCAAGCGGATGGCAATCTGGTTGCCCATCGTCCCGGTCGGCACAAAAATCGAGGCCTCGCGCCCAAATATTTCGGCGGCCCGCTGTTCAAGCCGATTTACGGTCGGGTCTTCGCCATAAACATCGTCGCCCACTTCGGCCGTTGCCATCGCCGCGCGCATCGCCGCGGTGGGCTTGGTCACTGTATCGCTGCGCAAATCAATCACGTTTATGCCTCTGTCTTCCTGGTTGTCATCCCGTAGGGATATGCTTCCGTTTCCGATCATGCTTTTGTTTTGGTTCTTACTTTTCTTTCTGTCATTCCCGAAGGGACCTGCTGTTGCACTTGCCGGTGTGCTCTCCTCTCAAGCGACCACCCCCTCCAGCAGCCTCCCAAACACCTCATTGGAAACCATCCGCCCGCGCAGCGTCAGCCGCCACCGCCCATCGCTCGAATCCATCAACCCACCCTCAATCAACTCGCGCACGGCCTCTCCGCACGCATCCACCCTCTCATGCCCAAACTGCGTCTCCAACTCCACAACCGGCACGCCAAAGTTCATCCGCAGCCCCAGAAACAAGCTCTCCTCAAACGCCTCATCCATGCCCATGCGAACGACCTTCCCACCCCACGCAGCCGCACCGTAGTCCCGCATCTCATCCGGATTCGCAAACCGCACAGCGCCGCCATCCGCAGGCAGCATCGAATGCGCGTCCAGCCCAAACCCGAAGTACGGCGCGCGCTCCCAATACTTGCGATTGTGCCGCGACTCATGCTCCCCCATCGCAAAATTGGAAATTTCATACTGCGGAAATCCATGCGCTTCAAGAAACCCACAAGCCTGCTCATACAACTCCGCCGAAATCTCATCGCTCGGAACACCATGCGCATGAAAGCGCACCCCGCCTGCGATTACCTCGCGGCCCAGCCGCGAGTCCTCATCGACCTCCAGCATGTACACACTCACATGGGTCAAGCCCGCATCAACCGCAGCTTCCAGCGAATATTGCCAACTCTCCGCGGTTTGATACGGCAGACCCGCAATCAAATCCGCCGCCACTTCCTTCAACCCTGCCGTCCGCAGCCGCGCAATCTCCGCCAGGCAGCTTACGCCGGTATGCGTCCGCCCCACCGCCGCGCTTTCGCGATCGACAAAACTCTGCACGCCCAGGCTGACGCGATTCACTCCCCGCCGCATCGCCTCTTCGAGGGCCGCATCGGCAATCTGGCCCGGCGCGGCCTCCATCGTAATCTCCGCATCCGGGCGCACGTCGAAGTTGCGCCGCAGGGCCGCAAACACTGCCTGCATCTGCGCCGGAGCCAGCAAACTCGGTGTTCCTCCGCCAAAATAAATCGTGTCCACAACCGCCGGAAGCTCCGCAGCCAGCCTCGCCGCAATCACCGTCGCTGCATCGATCTCCGCGCACAGCGTGTCGACATATCCCGCAATCCGCTCTGTCGACGCCACGCCCGACGCAAAGTTGCAGAAGCTGCACTTCGCGCGACAAAACGGCACGGAAACATACACGCCCAGTCCGACATTTGCGTTTGCTTTTCTTTCTGTCATTCCTCTTCGCCCAACAACTCACCGCTCTAAGAATCTGTCAAAAAACTACTGGTTCGTGGCATTGATACCTTGGAAACAGCGAGATGCTGCGATCTCTCCACTTCGCCATGCGATGAAACTGCACGGCTTTGGTCGAGATGACAATTTCTTTCAGGGTTCCACAGCTACCCCCATTCTTTCACGCACCCTCCTCATCTCCTGCCCATCTAAAATAGATACAGATGGCAGACGAAACCAAGAAGGCCGCCGGTCCTACCGCGCCCCCTGCAAAGCACGACGACGACGTTGTCGGCAAAGTCTACGATAGCCGCCTGATGCGGCGTCTCATCACCTACCTAGGGCCGTACAAGTTGCAGGTCGCGACCGCCCTCGCCGCGATCCTGGTCAACTCCGTCAGCGCCATCTCCGGCCCCTACTTCGTCAAGGTCGCGGTCGACGCCTATCTCGCTCCCAGCGGAACCATCTCCTGGCTCGGTCGTCACCTCAGCCGCAATCCGTCGACGGGCATCTCGGAGATCGGCGCGCTTTACCTCGCTGCTCTCTCGATCACCTTCCTGCTCGAGTTCCTGCAAACCTACATCATGCAGTGGACCGGCCAGAAGATCATGTTCGATCTCCGCCGCCAAATCTTCCGCCACATCCAGTCGATGCACGTCGCCTTCTTCGACCGCAACCCGGTGGGCCGTCTCGTGACGCGCGTGACCTCGGACGTGGACGCGCTCAACGAAATGTTCACCTCCGGCGTGCTGGCCATCTTCGACGACGTTTTTTCGCTGACATGGATCGTCGCCATCATGCTGTGGATGAACTGGCCGCTCGCGTTGCTTACGCTCTCGGTCATCCCCGCGATTCTGATCGCCACAAAGTTCTTCCGCGACCACGTCCGCGACAGTTACCGCCGCCAACGCGCGGCCACCGCAAAAATAAACGCCTTCACGCAGGAATACGTTTCAGGAATGTCGGTCGTGCAACTCTTCAACCGCGAGCAGCGCGCCTTCAACGACTTCTCCGCCGTCAATCACGAAAACAAGCTGGCCTGGACCGACGCAATCTTCGCCTACGCGCTCTACTACCCGGTGGTCGAACTGCTCAGCTCCATCGCCATCGCGCTGGTCATCTGGCGCGGCGGCATCGGCGTCCTCCACGCCGCGGCCGCGCATCTGGGTGCCCCATTCATCGCGTCGTCTTCTGGCGCGATGAGTGGGATTCCACTACATCCCGTCGTCACTATTGGTATCCTGATCGCCTTCATCCAATATGCGCAGCGCTTCTTCCGGCCCATTCAAGACCTCAGCGACAAATACAACATCCTGCAATCCGCGATGGCCGCCGCCGAGCGTGTCTTCAAGCTGCTCGACACGCCCGCCGAAATCGTCTCACCAAGCGCGCCGGTCATCGGCGACGGCAGCGGCTCGATCGAGTTCCGCAACGTTTGGTTCACCTACCAGCAACTCACGCCTGAACAAACCGCCGCGCTGCATACCTTGAACGCCGCAACCAAGCCGGGTGGCCCATCTTCGGCGATGGCCTTATTGTCGCCTAAGGTGGGTGGCACCGCTTCCACCTCTGGCATCCTCGACGACATCGAATGGATCCTCCGCGGCGTCTCCTTCACGATCTCCCCCGACCAAACCGCCGCTATCGTAGGCCATACCGGCGCGGGCAAGACGACTATCACCGCACTGATGATGCGCTTCTACGACGTGCAGTCCGGCCAGGTGCTCATCGACGGCGTCGATGTCCGCGAACAAGACCTCCTCACCCTCCGCCGCCGTTTCGGAGTCGTGCTCCAAGACCCGTTCCTCTTCTCTGGAACGATTGCGCAGAAC
>JALYTE010000323.1 GCA_030854435.1 Acidobacteriota bacterium
GTACGAAGTTGCCCTGCTTGCGCGCGTTGACCAGGTCCTCGACGATGTTGAGGTTCGCATCGAGATCGATGTTGGCCTGCGCGATCGTGTGCCGGTCTTCCTCCCATGCCGACAGATAGAAACTGAAAGGCTCAAGGTCCATCTGGCGCTTGCCGGCCTTCTTCAACTCCTTGTTCTGTTTGGCGGCGTCGGAGACTTCGAGGAAGTCGCCCTGGCGCAGACCGGACTCACCCGCGTTGGACACCGAGACGAAGTCCAGCACCGTGCCATTTTTGACGCGGCGATAGGGCGATTCGATGAAGCCGTATTCGTTGATGCGCGCAAAGCACGAGAGCGACGAAATCAGGCCGATGTTCGGTCCTTCAGGCGTCTCGATCGGGCAGATGCGGCCGTAGTGCGTGGGGTGAACGTCGCGGACTTCAAAGCCCGCGCGCTCGCGGGACAGACCGCCCGGCCCCAGCGCGGAGAGACGACGCTTGTGCGTGATCTCCGACAGTGGATTGGTCTGGTCCATGAACTGCGAAAGCTGCGACGACCCGAAGAACTCGCGAATCGCGGCCATCACCGGCTTGGCGTTGATCAGGTCGTGCGGCATCGCCGTCGACATCTCCTGATACACGCTCATCTTCTCTTTGATCGCGCGTTCCATGCGGACGAGGCCGATGCGGAACTGGTTCTCCATCAGCTCGCCGACCGCGCGCACGCGGCGGTTGCCAAGATGATCGATGTCATCCACGCTGCCGATATTCTTGCGCAGCTTCAGCAGGTAGCGGATCGTTCCGTAGAAGTCCTCAGGCGTCAACGTGCGCTTGTCGAGGCCCGACGGGTCCTGGTTCTCGTACAGCTTGATGTTGAACTTCAGCCGCCCCACGCGCGAGAAGTCGTACTTGCGCGGATCGAAGAACATGCCTTCAAACAGCGCGGTCGCGGTGTCGAGCGTCGGCGGGTCGCCCGGACGCAGCTTGCGATAGATCTCGATCAGCGCCTCTTCCGGCTTGCGCACGTTGTCGCGGCGCAGCGTGTTGGCGATGATGTTGCCCACGTCGTCGCGCTCCGGGAAGAAGACCTCGAAGTTCGTCACGCCCGACTGAATGATCTTGTGCAGCTTGTCGGCGGTGAGCTCCTGGTTGGCTTCGTAGAGCAGCTCGCCCGTCGCCATGTCGATCACGTCGGCGGCGGTCATCGCGCCGTCGAACTCAGCCGTTTCAACTTCGACAGACGTGACGTTACCCGCGCGCAGGTTGCGCAGCACCGACGCCGAAACCTTGTGGCCCGCGTTGACGATCGGCTCCTTGCCCGTCTGGATCGCTCCAGCCGAACGCGTCCCAACCAGGTTCGTGGCCTTCTCCGCACCCGTCACTGCCCACAGCAGTTTGCCGTCCTTCACCGTGATGGTATCGACCGTGTAGAACGTCTTGAGGATTTCCTCGTCCGTGCGCAGCCCGAGCGCGCGCAGAAAAATCGTTCCCAGAAACTTGCGCTTGCGATCGATGCGGACGTACAGAATGTTCTTCTGGTCGTACTCAAACTCGACCCACGAACCGCGGTACGGAATGATCTTACCCAGAAAATACGTCCGGTTGTTGGCCGTCTCGAAGAACACGCCTGGCGAGCGGTGAAGCTGCGAAACGATCACGCGCTCGGTCCCGTTGACAATGAACGTCCCGTTCGCCGACATCAGCGGGATGTCGCCGAAGAAGACTTCCTGCTCCTTCATGTCGCGCAGGCTCTTGACACCGGTCTCGGGGTCCTTGTCGTAAATCTTCAGCCGGATCGTGACCTTCAACGGCGCGCTGTACGTCATGCCGCGCTCTTCGCATTCAGACTGGTCGTACTTTAATTGCAGTCCCACGGGGTCGCCGCACTTGGTGCAAAAATCGGGCGTGTTCTTGTTGTAGGTCCCGCAGAATTTACACAGCACATCGCCCGGATGAAAAGGGTCGGTGATCACCATGTGGCCACAATTCGTGCAGGCCGTGCGCAGGTGGTTCAGCCCCTTGAGGTAGCCGCACTTGCACTCCCAGTTGCCGATGGAAAAGTCGACAAACTCAAGCTCCGAAACATTGCGGAAATCGGTGATCGGGAACACAGACGTGAAGACGGACTGCAACCCGTTGTCCTCGCGCTCTTGAGGCAACTTGTCCATCTGTAGGAAGCGCTCGTAGCTGCGACGCTGCACCTCGATGAGGTTGGGAATTTGGATGCTGGTCGGGATCTTCGAGAAATCCAGGCGCTGGCGCACGGCGCGCATTGCGATATTCGTGTCGCGATTGTTCGGGTTCGGCATGTCTGTCTCCTGTTTGCGTGACTCGAGGCCTTCGTAAATCTCGAAGGGGAGCGGCGTTTCGCGGGCCGCTCCGTTGAATTTCTTTTGCGCCCTTCCGGCATGGCCGCTCCTCGCGGCGGCGATGCCTCAGCGCACTCTGTAACTCCCCGCGAAGCATTCTGCGGAGTTCAAAAGTCCTGAAACTTTCGCTTCACTTGAGGGTCTTGCAATCCACAAGCGAAGCTGCTAAAAAATCTTCAAGCGAAGCTGCTAAAAAATCTTCGAGCGAAGCTGCTAAAAATGCTGCACCGCACCGGTTCGCGGCGCAGAGAAATGACGGCGAATGGTTACCGCTTCGTAGAAACAGCGAAAGCGCTCGCAGAGACAGAAAGTCCCGTGAGCGCAGAGGATGACGCTTGCACTAATTGCTGAATAGAACGAGGTATAGTCGCCGCCTCTTGAAACTGGCCGGTTTCAAGGTTTGCCGCTGGGTGGTGCGCTTCATCGTGAGTATCCGCCGCTCGAAACCCACGCTGCCCGGCTCCATAACCTGCTTCGCAATGCCAGGATGAACCGGATACTACACATGCTTCCTAAAATTTTGGGTGACCGAAATTGCGCTGCACGCTGGGCAGCAGGCGGCCCCTCTCCCATCGAAAAGGATACCGCAAAACGACCCAGCATGCAAGCGCATCGCCAAAGCGGCGATACGAAGCGCCGAGGGCTGAAGCCCCGACTTACCCCGTAAGCGCCTCTTTTGCGGCGTTTACTTGATTTCGACCGTCGCGACGCCGTCGAACTTCTTGGCGATGGCGGCCGCGTCGGCCTTCGAAATGTTCTCCTTCAAGGGCTTGGGCGCGCCGTCGACCAGGTCCTTGGCTTCCTTCAAGCCCAGGGCGGTCACTTCGCGTACAGCCTTGATGGTATTGATCTTGTTCGCGCCCGCGTCCTTTAGGATGACGGTAAACTCGGTCTGCTCTTCGACCGGCGCCGCTGCCGCCGCGCCGCCGCCCGCTGGGGCTGCCGCAACTGCCGCGGCTGCGGATACGCCGAGACGCGACTCGAGCTTCTTCACCAACTCCGACGCCTCAAGCAGGCTGAGGCTAACGATTTGATCTTCCAACTGCTGAATGTCTGCCATGATTCTTCTCCGTTAAGTTCTAAATTCGATTCCGTGATTCCTACTGCCGATTGCATTTCCTGCGGCCAAACCGCGCCTCAAGTTGTCGCCTCATCATCAGGTTTCCGTTGCGCCCAGACTGCGCCCCCAATGTTGCTGCGACGAAAGTTTTTACCCTTCGACTGGGTCGGTCGAAGCCGCTTCGCCAGCCTGCGACGCCGTACCATTCTCCGGCTGCTCCGCGCCCGAAGGCTGCTCTCCTGCCCCCGACTCCTCAACATGAGCGGCTTCTGCGACCGGTATTTCAGTTTTCGCTGCCGGGACTTCGGCGACAGGATCTGCTTCCGAAGCCGGGTGGGCGGCGATCTGCGCTTCCGGTGTAACGGCTTCCGGCGTTGTGGCTTCCGCTGCCGGTGTTTCCGCGACCGCTTCCGCAGCGGGAGCTTCTACTACCGGCGCTTCCGCGACAGGCTCGGGAGCCTTGGCTGCTTCCGGCGCTCCAAACTTGCCCTGCTCGGTGGCCATATTGACAACCACCGCCAGGTTGCGGCCCGTAGCGTTGATGACCGTCGCCAAACGTTGCGCAGGCGACTGGATCAGGAACAGCAGCTTCGAGAACAGTTCATCCTTGCCCGGCAGCGTCGCCAACGCCTGAATCTCCGAGACGTTGATGACTCGGCCGTCCACGATGCCCAGCTTGAACGTAAACTCCGCATTGTCCTTGACCCATGTAGACAGCGCCTTCGCCAGCACCACCGGATCGCCCGAAGTGTAGGCCACCGAGTTGACGCCTTTGAGGCCCTGTAGCGCGGCCTCGACCTTCGTGCCTTCGGACGACTTCGCGGCCAGCTTGTTCTTGACGACGTGGTACGCGCCACCCGCCTCGCGGACGATGCGACGCAGATCGAAGTCCTTGGCCGCCGTCAGGCCTTTGAACGTACCCACGATCGCTGTCGTCGAGCCCTCGAGCTCGCTCGCCAGCATCTTCACTTTTTCGCTCTTCTTCGCTTTGGTCAATGCCATAAATCAGCCCTTTGTTTTCTTTCTGTCATTCCCGCAGGAAATCTGCTTTTGCTGTTCTTTCTGTCATTCCCGCAGGAAATCTGCTTTTGCTTTTCTTTCTGTCATTCCCGCAGGGAATCTGCTGTTGCTTGCCTACGCCTTACCGGCAACTTCTGCGACCGAAGCCTCAAGCTCCACGCCCGGCCCCATCGTCGAACTCAGCACGATGCGCTTGATGTACTTGCCCTTCGCAGCCGACGGCTTGGCCTTCACCACCGACGAAATCACGGTCATGGCATTGTCGATCAGCTTTTGCGGGTCGAACGAGAGCTTGCCGACGGGAACATGCACCAGCGCCGTCTTGTCGGCGCGGAACTCGACCTTACCGGCCTTGATCTCTTTGATCGCAGCGGCAACATCGGTGGTCACGGTGCCTGTCTTGGGGTTCGGCATCAAGCCGCGCGGCCCCAGCACCTTACCCAAACGACCCACCGAACGCATCATGTCGGGCGTCGCGATGAGGGCGTCGAAGGCGGTCCAGTTTTCTTTCTGAATGCGCTCGACCAACTCTTCGCCACCGAAGAACTCCGCGCCGGCAGCTTCGGCTTCCTTAATCTTGTCGCCGGAGGCGATGACCGCCACAATTTTGCTCGTACCGCCGAGGCCGTGCGGCAGCACAACCGTCCCGCGCACCATCTGGTCGGCGTGGCGCGTGTCGACGCCGAGCCGCATGGTCAGGTCGACGGTCTCGTCGAACTTCGCGTACTTGGCTTTCTGGAGAAGGGGGACAGCGTCCCCAATCGCATACGGACGCGGCTCCACAAGGGCGCGCGCCTTCGTCAAATTCTTGGAAATCTTACGGGCCATTCAATCCTCGTCTCCCACCCCTTTGATTTCTCGCAAACCGCGAAGCTTGCGAAAGGACATGCGCTGTTCCGCATGGGCGTGGTCTCGACTGTGCCGCACCTGAGTGCAGACAACTTATTCAGTATGCCTGAATCTCTCAAAACAGTCAAGAATACCGCGTTGCTTTTCAAGCAGTAGGGTGGGGAGCGTCTAGGTCTCAGGCGTGCAGTATTCACATTGACAACTCATCTTTCGAGTGTCCTCAAGAAACGCCTGTGATTGTTCATCTCCTAGTTCAATTGCATTGTTGAAACTCTCATAGGCCACGTGTTTAAATCCGACCTCCATGGCAAGCTCACCTCGTAATCGCCAGTTTGCAGCGAATTCTGGCTGTACGCTCACCAAGACACAGGAGTGCGAAAATGCTGCCGGGAAGTCATCCATGGCAGCGAGAAACTTAGAACGTAGAAACAAAGCTTCTGAGTTGAGTGGATCCGACCTCAGGACTGATATCAAGGCTCCATTCGCGAGAATATAGTCTTCGTTGCGAATGAGCCGCAAAGCCGAGGCGATCGTTTCGCCTATTTGCCGTCTCGAGAGTTTTTTCATACTAATGTCTGGCAGTCGGTCATCTTACACCTAGCGAATGGTTCTGGCTCATGATGTGGCCCGCGAATTCGCCTACCGATACTGCAACGTCGCATGTTCTGCAAAGTACGGCAACGCGTACTGGTCGGCCGTGGCATCCTGTAGGACACTCCGCGATGTCGTCTCTACCAAACCAGATCAAGCAGCATTGCTTGCATTGAGAGAAACCGCTGCACTCAGCATCATCTTTGAGGGGGTGCTTTAGAGAAAATAATCTTGAAGAAGCCATAGTTACCGTCCTTGCTTTCTACGGATCAAGTCTAGATCCAGATTCTCGCCAACTCCAGCACAAACCCACTCACGGGGCCTTCGCCATAGACGGCGGTATGCCCCTCCTGCACTTCAACGGCCTGGCCGGGACGATAAATCTCCACCACCTTGCGGTGCGGGTCGACCAGCCATGCCAGTTCGACACCGTTGGCGATCCACGCTAGCATCTTCGCCTGAGCGGGCTTCAGCCGGTCGCTCTTGGAGCGAACCTCGACGACGAAATCGGGACAAGGCACAGGTGCGTCGTCTTCAATGTTTGGAACCGTCCAGCGTTTGGCGCCGATCCACGCCGCGTCCGCGCTGCGAACAGAGCCATCGGGGAGTTGGCATCCGGTGCTGGAATCGAGCGCATATCCGGAGCCATCTTTTTCAGCCCAAATGAACAACTGACCGATGACAGACGTAGAACGCACTCCCGCCCCTCCAAGTGTCGGTGACATCAGGACCACATCTCCATTCGGTTCGCGTTCGAGCCGCAATTCCGGGTTTTCGGCGCTGAAATGCCAGAACTCGTCAAGCGACATGGGTTCGAGGGGCACGATGCGCAGCGGCGGGTCGATTCCTGCTAGAGCAATGCTCATAGGGAGAGTTTAGACGAGGAAACGTGCCACGTCACGCCCAGATTCTCGCCAACTCCAGCACAAACCCACCCACCGGGCCTTCGCCGTAGATGGTAGCCGAATCAGCCTAACAAAACGCTTGACGGACGAAAGATTAAGTCGTACCGTAGATTTCAAGAGGCGAAGAAATGGCGAATATCGCGAGGGTCTCCATCCCCAGCACCCTCTTCCCCATCCTCCCCTCCGGGCCAACGGGCATGGCCCGTCTTGCCGCCCAAGCGGCCCACGCCGACGACGGCCACCTCATCGAGTTCAAGACCCTGGAAGCCCGTTCCATCCTCAACAAATCTGTGTCCAAGCGACAGCTTTGGATGGCCTACTCCATCAACCCCTATCGCGGCTGCGAGTTTGGCTGCAAGTATTGCTATGCCCGCTACACGCACGAGTTTTTGCAGCCTGTTAAAGCCAGCGTCACCGAGCCTCCGCGCCTAAGCGAGGTACAACAGCCCTTCGCGCTGGCCTTCGAGCGCGAGATTTATTTGAAGGACAACGCCGCCTGGTTGCTCGAACAGGAGTTGAAGAAGATCGACCCCAGGCAGGAGATTGCGCTCGGCACCGCGACCGATCCGTACCAGCCGATCGAGCGGCGGGTAGGCATCACGCGCAGCCTGCTCGAAGTGTTTGCGAAACACGAGGGCTTCCGGCTCGGCATCGTGACCAAGTCCACGCTGATCGCGCGCGACATCGACCTGCTCACCAAAATCGCCGCCAAGAACCGACTCGTCGTCCACCTCACCATCACCTCGACCGACAGCGCGTTGACGCGGATTCTCGAACCCCGCGCGCCCCGGCCCGACTTGCGCTTCGCCACCGTCCGCAAGCTGCGCGATGCGGGCATCGTCACCGGCGTACTCTGCTCGCCGCTGTTGCCGGGGATTACCGACAACGAGCGCGCGCTGGACTCCGTGGCGAAGAAGGCCGCCGCTGCCGGCGCGAGCTTCTTTGCCGCGCAACCCTTGTTCTTGAAGTCGTGCTCGCGTCCCACTTATCTGAGCTTCGTTCGCGAGCACTTCCCCCACCTGGCCGCCGACTACGCCCAGCGCTTCGCGAAGCTGGACTTCGCCGACGCTCCCTACCGCAGCCACTTGGCGCTGATGGTCAAACGCGTGTGCCACAAACACGGACTTCCAGAACGCTTCAGCGACGCCCTGCTGACGCGAGACGCAAGTGACATCCGCAAGGCCCCAACGGGGGTGCGGGGCGCTTCGGCCTGCGGTTCGCAGGGGTTGTTGTTTGCCTAGGAGGCTCTGATTAAATCCTTGGAATTGTTCTACCGGAGGAGCAGGGGGTTTCAGGCCCCTGAATCCAAGCCTCAGTGATGGGCTTTAGCCCCGGAGGGAATGCTGAGGGACTTCCATCAGGCCTTCCCAAAGCTCATTGAATCCCGCGCCTGGTCCATTACAGGTCCGTCCCTTCATTCAGCAGGCGGACATACTCTGTGTAGAGATAAATCTTCCCTCGTTGCCTACCCGTAATCTCTTGAAGCAGCCCCAGGCTTTCGAGAGTTTGAAGCGCATTCAGCGCCGTCGGAAAGCTCACTCCTGCCAGCCCACTACTCGCCACCGAATGTGGCTCTCGAAAGGCCACTGATCTTGCCCCCGGAAAACGTCTCTCCTAGCGAGCTGTTGTAATCGCGAAGAGGAGAGTGAGATGGAGAAGTTGAGGCGGCGGCGTTATACGTTGGAGTACAAGCAGGAGGCGGTTCGGTTGGTGTCCTCCGGACAGAGGGTGTCGGCTGCGGCGAAGTCGCTGGGCATCGTGGAACAGACGCTGGCGAACTGGGTGAAGGCGGAGAAGGTC
>JALYTE010000249.1 GCA_030854435.1 Acidobacteriota bacterium
CCAATCCGATAAACGAGTGATTGCCGTTGGCTCCGTCATGCGACCCCTGCGCCAGCGTCCACGTCAGCCCGCCGTCCGCGGAACGCAGAATCCCTTCGCCATAATAAGAATCGGTCGCGTCGTTGGGGTCGCCCGTACCCGCGAGAATCACTGGATTGCTAGCCGGTTGCACGGCCACCGCGCCGATGCTCAATGACGGAATCACGCCACTCCCCGCATTGCCTGCAAACACCGGCAGCGTGTCGGTCAGTGGCGCGAACGTCACCGCCGCCAGCGGCCCCGCGGCGTTCGACGACTTCCACACGCCACCGCCGGTCGCCCCGACGTACACCGTATTGCCCGCCGGATCGTTCGCGTCCACTGCGATGGCAGTGACCCGCCCCGTCACTTTCCCAGAGCTCGCGGAGGTCACAGCCACAGGCCCCAGCGGCTGCCACGCCGCCGCCAGCGAGCCAGCGAGCGGCAGTACATTCGCTGGAACAGCCAGCCCCCGAACTCCGACAGCATTTCCCGCTGCGCCGTTCTGCGGTCGCACCCGCTGCGCTACAAAAGCCTGCGCGCGTGCGCGCCGAGCAGCCGCATCCGGCCAGGCACCGGCTGGCATGGCCTCGACCTGCGCTTTCACGCAAGGCAAGACGCACAGCAAGGCCATCCCCATCGCGGCAAGCCAGACGCGCGCTCCATCGCGGCGGCGCGAGACCGTCTTCCCGACGGCAGCATCCCGATCTAAACTGCTCGCGAAACACCTCAACGGCAAGCGCACACCTGTTTCCTCCGGCACTGCGCAGCTTCTATCGGACGAAACTGCTCGCGCCGCGAGGGTGAATCAATGCGTCAACGCAAAAACCTGGCCCATAGGTCCCGAATGGAAATGAGTATCCTCCCATCTTGCCACGTCCGCCTTCCGCGTGCGAACGAATGTTCGCGGCACTCCGAGACCTGTCAAACGGCCGTAGAACTCGCCTTTACTTTTCTTTCTGTCATTCCCGAAGGGAACCTGCTTTTGCCTGCTAGCCGACCTCGCCCCGCTTCGCGTACATTGGACGAACCCACGAATTCAGTAATTTCAGGAGAAGAACGTGCTCACCCCCACCAAATACATCCTCATAGCAGCCGCGTTGACCATCACAGCCTCGATCCCCGCAATCGCGCAAGACCACGCCCAGAAGACCACCACCACGACCACCGTCTCCACCGAGCCGGAAAAGAAGACCGCCCCGCCCGCGGCCGACTCCACCACCGAAGGCACGGTCACCGTCGGCGGCAAGAACATCGCCTACACCGCCGTCGCCGGGACCCTGACCGTCGGCGCGACCGACCCCCAGGACGCCACCCTCGGCCTTGACGGCAAGCAGCTCGCCGACGCCGGCACCGACCTTCCCGCGAAGCCCGAAGACCAGCCCCCAACGGCACGCATCTTCTACACGGCCTACTTTGCCAAAGGTGCAACGCCGGGTACGCGTCCCATCACGTTCCTCTACAACGGCGGCCCCGGCTCCGCGACCATGTATCTGCACATGGGCAGCTTTGGCCCCAAACGCATCGTCACCACCGACGCCCAACACGACGCTGGCGGCCCGTACCGCATCGTCTCGAACCAATACAGTCTGCTCGACGCCTCGGACCTGGTATTCATCGACGCACCCGGCACCGGCTTCTCGCGCGTGTTCGGCAAGGACGCCATGAAGGCCTTCTACGGCGTCGACCAGGATGCCCACGCCTTCGACCGCTTCATCCGCCGCTTCCTCTCCAAGTACAACCGCTGGACCTCGCCCAAGTATCTCTTCGGCGAGAGCTACGGCACGCCCCGCAGCGCCGTGCTGTCCAACATGCTCGCCGATCAGGTCGACCTCAACGGCGTCATCATGCTCTCGCAGATTCTTAGCTTCGACAACTCCGCCGACGGTGCCGACGCCAACCCCGGCACCGAGCAGGGCTTCTACCTCGCGCTGCCCAGCATGGCCGCGACCGCTTTCTACCACCACCGCGTGCCGCAGCAACCCGCCGCGCTCGAGCCTTTCCTCCATGAAGTCGAGCAATACGCCCTCGGCGAATACGCCAGCGCACTCCTGCAAGGCGCGGACCTCGACGCCGCCCGCAAGCAAGCCGTCGCCGAAAAGCTCTATAGCTACACGGGGATTCCCGTCGCAACATGGCAGAAGGCCAACCTCCGCCTCACTGGCGGCGAGTTCTCGAAGTACCTGCAAGAGAACGCGGGCATCACCACCGGCCGCCTCGACTCGCGCTACGAAGGCCCCGACTTCGACCCCCTCTCCCGCGAGGCCGACTACGATCCCTTCACCGACTCCATCGGCGCGGCCTTCTCCGCCGGCATTAACGACTACGTTCGCAACGACCTGCACTACGGCGCGCAATACACCTACAAACCCAGCGCCCGCGAACCCGGCTTCAACTGGGACATGCACCACAAGGTCCCCGGCGCGGGCTTCGCGGACAGCAGCGTCAATGTGATGACCGACCTCGCCCGCACCATGAAGCACAACCCCAGGATGAAGGTGCTTTTGATGGGCGGCTACTTCGACCTCGGCACGCTCTACTTCGGCGCCGAGTACGAAATGAAACACCTACCCATGCCCGCCTCTTTGCAGAAGAACATCAGCTACAAGTTCTTCGAGACCGGCCACATGGTCTACGTCAACGAAGACGCGCTGCACAGCCTCCACGACACAGTCGCCGCCTTCATCCGCAGTAGCGAAAAGGGCCAGTAGCCCACAAATCTGAAGCGTCAAACGTCGACGACTCAATTACTGTTTGACCGTATTCAGAGCTTGAAAGGAGCAAGCATGACATTCACACGAAGACAGGCTCTGGCTTCCGTGGGCGCTTTCGCTGCCGCTTCCACCCTCCCTGCGAGCGGACAGGCTCAAGCCCCGGCGCGCGGAGACGGACAAGCGGAGGCGGGCAGCGAGCCCGTGTGTCTCACTGATTTTGAACCGCTGGCCAAGGCAAAGATGCCACCCCGTGTCTGGGAGTTCCTGACTGCCGGAGCCGGGGACGAACTCACCCTGCGCTGGAATCGAGAAGCCTACGAGCGCATCCGTCTCAAACCGCGAGTGCTGGTGGATGTCTCCCGCCTGGACACGCGCGTCACTCTCTTCGGACAGGAACAGGCCTTTCCGATTCTGCTGGCTCCCGTCGCTGCCCAGACGCTCGAACACCCGGAAGGCGAACTTGCGACCGCGCGAGGAGCCGGAGCAGCTCAAGCGACCATGGTGTTGAGCTCGTTTTCGGGCACTAGCCTCGAAGATGTTTCTGCTGTTGCCAAAGGGCCGCTGTGGTTTCAGCTTTACGCACAGACCGATCGCGGTTTTACGCGTGAACTGGTGCAACGAGCGGAGGCGGCGGGATATCGGGCCCTTTGCCTCACCGTGGATACGCCGGTCACAGGCGCTCGCAACCGCGAGGCCCGCGCTCATGTGGAACTTCCACCGCTGCCCAATCTGAGGGGTATGAAGGAAGCCACCGGAGGTGTTCAGACAGGTTCGCAACAACTGGGTGGCGGCGTTTTGGATGCGGCATTGAATTGGAAGGACGTGGAATGGCTGCGTTCGTTCGCCAAAGTGCCGCTGTTGCTGAAAGGCGTTCTCAATCCCGAGGACGCCGATGAAGCGGTCAAAGTGGGTGTGGCGGGAATCATCGTCTCGAACCACGGCGGGCGTAACCTCGATACTGTTCCAGCCACTATCGATGCATTGCCTCATGTAGCGGATAAGGTTGGCGGCCGGGTGCCGGTGCTGGTCGACGGCGGCATTCGTCGCGGTACCGATGTATTGAAAGCAATCGCCCTGGGCGCGAACGCGGTTTTGATTGGCAGGCCCTATGTCTTCGGACTGGCTGCGAACGGCGAAGCCGGCGTGAAACGGGTCCTAAACATACTGCAACGAGAGTTCCAGTTAGCCATGGCGCTTACCGGCAGGACAACCATTGCCAGCATCGACCGCTCGGTGATCTGGCCCTTCGGGGGTTCAATCTAACAGCGGTACTTGTCGGCTCCGAACGCTCTCGCTGTTGATGGAACTCCTCGACGGGCTGGATCGTTGGGACGAATTG
>JALYTE010000427.1 GCA_030854435.1 Acidobacteriota bacterium
CTCAATGACGCTGCGCCCGCCACGCTTGGTCGTCTGCTCCCAACTCGCGCGCGCGTCGTCGACCCACAGCGCAATCGCGCTGACGCCGTCGCCATGCCGCGCAATGTGTGCGGCAATCGCATTGTCCGACCGCAGCGGCGTGGTCAACACGAACCGCACCTTGCCCTGCTGCAACACATACGAAACGCGGTCTCGCCGCCCCGTCTCCGGCCCCGCATACGCGACCAGCGACATCCCAAATGCGGCGCGATAAAAGTAAGCCGCCTGGCGCGCATTGCCGACGAAAAACTCGACGTGGTCGGTCCCCTTCAGCGGAAGAAAATCCACGCGGGCGTCGATATGAGAAGCGATAGGAGCGACAGGAGCAGCAGTGGCCATGATGTTTTCTCCAAAGCGGGGTGGCTTCAAAATCAGCGGGCATCCAAACCCCGCTATCTCACAAGGATATTCCTCGGCGCTGGCTTGTGGCTAGAGCGCGCGACTCAGGAATGACTGTCGCGAACGGGGACGCCCTGCGCGTTGGCTTGTATAGGAATGGGACACGGCTGATGTCCCTTACCCGAAGGAGCTATGAGCCGTGACCTGATTTTCGTCTATGATGATGTTCTATAGACCCCTGCCGATGGACTGTAGGAGAGACCCGCCGCCATGGTAAGAGATCGCCGCCAACCCGAAATTATGGACATGCGCCAGATGGAAAATCTGCGCGTGTTTCATGACGTGGCGCGCGCGCTCACATCGACGCTCGAACTGGAGCCGCTGCTGCACACCATCATGACCAAGATGGCCGAATTTTTCGGCCCGGAACGCTGGTCGCTAATGCTGATCGACGAAGAAGCCAACGACCTGTACTACGCCCTTTCGGCGGGCATGAACGCCGACAGGCTCGACACCTTGCGCGTCAAGATGGGCGAGGGCGTGGCCGGCTGGGTGGGCCAAACCGGCAACCCGCTGGTGGTCCCCGACGTCAACGTCGACAAGCACTGGTCGCGTTTTGCCAAGCAGCATCCGGACCTCAAACTGCGCTCTATCGCCGCCCTGCCCATTCGCTGCGGCGAACGCACGCTGGGCGTGATGCAGTTGCACAACAGCTCGCTCGATCTGCTGCCGGAGTACTCGATTTCTTTCCTGCGCGTGCTCTGCGACTATGCCGCGATCGCGCTCCAAAACGCGCGCCATGTGAAGCTGATCCACCACCTCAGCATCACGGACGATTGCACCGGCCTGTTCAACTCGCGCCATCTCTACAAGCTGCTCGAAGAGCATATCGCGGCCGCCGTCGATCCGCAGGTGATTCCAATCCATCCGCATTTCAGCCTGGTGTTCCTCGATCTCGACTACTTCAAGCGGGTCAACGATACTCATGGACATCTCGTCGGCAGCCGTTTGCTGGGCGAAATAGGCGCATTGCTGAAGCGCACTATCGGGCCGCAGCACGCCGCCTTCCGCTACGGGGGCGACGAGTTCGTGGCGCTGCTGCGCGGACTCGACAAAGCCGATGCGACCGTGATGGTCCGTCACCTGCGGCAGCAATTGAACGAGGCCAGCTTCCTTACCCGGGAAGGCCTGGCGATCTCGCTTACCGCGAGTTTTGGCGTCGCGACTTTTCCTCAGGACGGCGCCACACTGCGTGGAATCATTCGCT
The DNA here is from genome assembly GCA_030854435.1 of Acidobacteriota bacterium. Lineage (GTDB taxonomy): Bacteria > Acidobacteriota > Terriglobia > Terriglobales > Acidobacteriaceae > Granulicella. The sequence continues at coordinate 1,646 of JALYTE010000427.1, forward strand.
CGGCGGACGCGATGATGTACAGGGTGAAGAACTCCACCCGCGACGACATCGCCGTCGCGCACGGCGAAGTGCAAACCAGCGAGACCTTCCTAGAAAAAGCCCCACCCGTCCGTGCCGAAGCGTGAAAAACAGAGTGAAGAGTGAAGAGGAAAGAGTGAAGAGAAATCGCTCACTCTTCAGTCTTCGCTTGCCTTGCGTCTCTCCAACGTTGCCGGTCTGCGCTCTTCGGGTTTGATCGCGTCTCCGTTTTCGGGTGCCGTAGGATGCACGCCGAAGTCCCACACGCTGAGATTTACCTCACGCTCCGAGACGACCTCCATCAGCGCATACTCGCCAAACTCCAGCGGCTGACGCGGTTTCAGCCGCAGCCAGTGGCCGCCGGGAAGCAGTCCCGCGCTGGTTTCGACGACATCTTGTTGGCGAGTCACGCTGCCCAGCAAGCTGATGCGAAAACTTGCCACCACCCGCGATCCCTTGCGAACGTCGACTCGCACGATCACATAACGGCTTTTCTCCGAGCCGCCCGAAGGCGCGGCGCGCCCGGAAGCCCCATGCGTATCGACGGTAAAACCGCCTCCGCTACCGGCTGAATCCGCAGCGTCCGCGCCGACACGGACATACAGCATCGGGTCTGCTACATGCAGTTGCGCGTCCGCGCGCTCGCCTTTGATTTCGAGAATTTGATGCGACGCAGCCAGCGGATTCAACACGGCTCGCAGCATGTTGTGCGCGGTCTGCTTGTTCAGGTCGCCGCCCTGCTGCTCCAGCGGCACCAACTCCGGCGTGGCCTGAAACGTGTCCAGCACGAGGACGCTGTCCTCATCGGGCAGGCGCAGGTTGGGCGCGACTTCAGGCGTCCGCGCGGTGCGCTCGACCTCTTCCTTTTGCAACTCCGGGCTCAGCACCGGCGCGGGTCGCGCAGCCTGCTCGGACGCAGGAGCATGATCTGCCTCCCACTTGTGCGTCGCGTCCATATCCACCAATGCGAGCGGAATCTCCTCGACCGCGCCTGCCCGCTCGGCGCTGCGGTAGCGCACAACGCCTCCATCGACTTTGTAGCCGAGCACGATCTGGTAACTTCCATCTTTCAAGAAGAGCCGCGTGCGATGATTGGCGTCCAGCGTCGATGGCGGCTCCATCGGTCGCCGCTGGGCATCGCTGCACAGAGGCCCACAAAGCACGGCCACCAGCAGAAACGGGGCGCTCCATGTCCGGATCTTCGGGCATGGGAAAGCGGCAGCAATAGTTTTCAGAGGCAAGCGTAATCTCCCATTCGATTAGACGCTAGCGCAGCCCCCGTATAGGTGCATGCCAAGCGAAAGGATTGGCGGCAAGGTTGAAACCGATGTCCGAAAATCCGGACATGAGGCACCTGGATATTCGCGCGATCGTAACGTCGCGGCGAGTCCAAATATCTCGGTCTTCGGAAATGTTTCAGAAATCCTGTAAACCCGAAGGGTAAGGTCATGTGCCTTCACCCACGCTCCCATATTTCGAAATGGCTACGATCTTCACCTCATAATTCATAACTCACGACCGAACTGAACATATCAGCCCACAGTCGCCATCGGTAACGCACGAGTAATGAGTAATGAGTTTTGAGTCATGAGAGATCGTCGGATAC
>JALYTE010000435.1 GCA_030854435.1 Acidobacteriota bacterium
CACCTGGGTCGCGACGTGCGCCATATAGTTGCGACCGACCTGGCCGCTGGAGTTCGCGAGGCTAGCGTGCAGCAATAGGCGCGGCGTTTCGATCGCGCCCGCGCAAAGAAACACCGCGGAGCAGCGCTGGCGATGATTCACGCCGCCGGTTCGATAGACGACCGCGGCGACGCGACCCGAAGCGTCGAGTTCGATTCCGTGAACAAAACTGTTGGGACGAATCTCCGCGCCTGCGGCGACCGCGTTCGGCAGATAGGTCACGTCCATGCTCGCCTTTGCGCCATTGCGGCAACCCTGATGGCAGTAGCCGCGATTGACGCAAGCGTGGCGCTGCCCGTACTTCGTGGCGTCGCTGTGCGAGAGCGTGGCCACGGGAGCTTCGCTGGTGCGCACGCCAACGGTCGCGCATCCCTTCTGCATGATTTCGGCCGGTGCATTGAGCGGCACAGGAGGCAATGGATAATGGCGGGCTGGGTCCCACGGATAATTTGCCGGGCCGGACACGCCGATGAATTGCTCGACTTGCTCGTAGTAAGGCAGTACGTCAAAGTAAGTCATCGGCCAGTCCGCGCCGACGCCGAACTCGGTGCGGATTTTGAGGTCGCGTGGGTCCGCTCGGGGAACGAACGCTCCCCAGTGCAGAGTGGATCCGCCGACACCCGTGCCGCTGTTGTTGCCGCCGAAGGCCCCCGGCGTGTCGCCCGCGCTGAGCCGTTCGCCAAGCCAGTAGAGCTCCGTCGCGGCGACCTCGTCGGTGGCAAAGTCCTCGGCGGGAGTCCAGTTGCGTCCGGCCTCCAGCGCGACGACGCGCAGCCCGGCGCGCGCCAGTTTCGACAGCAGAGGAGCGCCGCCCGCGCCGGTTCCGATGACGACCGCATCGACGACTTCCTGCGTACCGTAGTGCTTCAACTCTTCGAGATTCATTGCGCTTCCGATCGCTTCGTGAAGGGCTCCCATGCTTCGCGCTGGCCCAATCCGATTTGCGTGAACCCGACGGCGGTGCTGGCGTCGTCACCGTCGGCGATTCCGCTGTAGCCCATGCGGCCCAGCGTCGCCGGGTGGGAAACATACGCAGCGACCGCCGCCCCACGCAGATCTTCAAACCAGAGGCGCATCTGTTCCGCGTTCAGCAAGTGTTCGTCCTTGACCGCATCGTGCGCGCCCAAAGCGGTCGCGGCCCGCTTCAGCAATCCGGGACCCAGATCGCCTTTTGCTGCGGAAGTGAGAAGTTCATCTTGCTGTGCGGCTTCGAGGACGCCGAAAGGCCGCGCATGGGCACTCCGCGCTTCATGATCTAAAGTCCGCAATCCGGCTTGGTAGGCCTCGGCATCCGGCGGAAGCAGAGCATAGCGCCAGCCGTCGCCTTTCGCTTCGGCGAGTTGATGATCGACGCGGGCCGCCAAGTCGATTTTCGCGTCTTGCGGCTGTGGCAACACGCGTTCCATGACGGCGCGGAGCGTCGCCAATTCTTCCACGGACAAGGCGCGCGGCCCGTAAGTTGCGGCGTCCGGCTTGGCGCGTTCCATCAACACTTCCCATGTGAGCGCGCTGACGCGGTCCGAATCGATCAATGCCCGATACGCGGAATCGATGACCGGTCCAATCGCATCGGTGAAGGGCTTGATCTCCATCTGCGCGGAGATCAAGGTCGCCAATTCTTCGGGGCATTCCATCGGCAGCAGATGCTTCGCGCCCGCCAAAACTTCAACTCGGGCGTGTGCGAAGTGAGGGAGCATCAACGTCCGCTGCGCATCGGGCCCTAGGGCTTCGTCTTTTTGGCCCGCGACAATGAGCGCCGGAGTTTTGAGGACGCCGATTCTTGCAGACCAATCTTCACGGCTGCCATGATCGAGCCACGCCAGCCACGCGGCGCGATTCATGCGCAGCACATCGAGAATGGCGCTTTCATGCACGTTGGGAGCGACCGGTCTACCCAGATTGTCTTGAATAAAGGTGTGGGCCTCGCGACGGCTTTTCGCGGCGTCTCCGGCAAACCAGGACTTCAGCTTCTCCCTTTGGCTGTCCGCCATGGGTTCAGGAGACGGCGGCGATCCTGCCACCAAGACCATCCCCACAAGGCCCTTCAGCCTGTCGTCGCCATCTTCGGCACGTCGCGCAACCGCCGCCGCGACTTTCGCGCCCATGCTGTGTCCGGCGATCATCCAATGGCGCGGCGCGCGCTTGGCGATGACATCGGCCACAGCGTCTGCCATCGTTTCGACTCCATAGCCCGCCACGTCCGCAGAGTCGCCGAAGCCCTGCAAGTCGACGTAGACACAGGTGAATCTGTCTTCCAAATTTGCTCCGGCATCCGCCCATTCGCGGCCGCTGCCGCCCAACAAGTGCAGAAAAAATATGACTGTCTCGCCATTGCCACGAGCATTTACTGCAAGCATCCTGTCCCCTTCGAGGCTTCACACATATTGAGCCGCACCTTGTTCCGCGAGTTGCTTCTTAGTGGTAAGACAGCAAATAGGCGTCATCGGAAGGGGCCGGGACGATGCCAGTTCAAGAGTGGCATCTTCGTAAGCGTCCAGCGGCATCTTACTCAACATGGAAACCCGTCAAATTCCGAACGGAATCGAGCATCTGAGGCCGATGCCTGTTGACGTTTCGCAAAGGCTGGTCGCGCGAGTGAGACAGCACGTCGAAGCGATGCTTGAGACTATGCAAATCGAGCCGGGAGGGCGTTTGCCCAGCGAGCGAACGGTGGCCCTCGACCTGGGCGTGAGCCGCAATACCGTGACGGCGGCCTACGGCGAACTGGAGCAGCGCGGCCTCATCCGTCGCATTCGCGGAAAAGGCGCGTTCAAATGCAGCCCTTTAGGTTCCGGAGAGTCCTTTTCCTGGAGCGGCAAGGTTTCGTCCAGGGCCCACTTGCTGGATGAACCGGTGCTTGAAATGTTGGCGAGAAATAACGCGTTGGGCTTTCCTTATCCCTTCTCCGCGGGCACTCCGTCGCTGGAATGCTTTCCGACCGACGCCTATCACGCGAGCATCGACAAGGTGATTGGCAACAGCTTTCCGGGCGCGCTTGCGGTCGCGCCGACGGAGGGACAGAAGCAACTCCGCCATACCATCGGCAAGTGGATGGACGTTGCGCCCAACCGGGTGATGGTGACATCGGGGGCGCAGGAAGCCGTCGACTTGCTGGCGCGTTGCCTGATCGAACCGGGCGACTTCGCGATCGTCGAGAGTCCGACGTATCCCGGCGCGCTGCAAAGTTTTCGAGCGGCTGGCGCCCGGCTCGTCGGCTGGGAGACGGATTGGTCGCTCTCTAAGCTGGAGCAACTCCTGCTCCGGTTCAATCCGAAACTCATTTTCACGGGCACTACTTTTCAGAACCCGACGGGCAAGGTGATGCCGCTTCAGACGCGCCTCGGCCTGCTCGACCTGGCCGCCAGATACCACATTCCGATCATTGAAGACGATGTTTACGGCAAGACTTTTCTGGACGGTCATCCAGGGCCGGAAAGCCTGCTGAAATTGGACAAGCATTCCTCGGTCATTTATGTGAGCACATTTTCTAAAATGCTGGCGCCGGGGCTGCGCGTGGGATGGGTCATCGCCCCTCTCTACATGGTGAAACAGCTCTCTTTGATGAAAATGCGCGCGACCCTATTCACAGACGGGCTGAATCAACTTGCACTGTCGGATTTCGTGGAGAGCGGCGGCTTCGACAAGCATCTGGAGAAGCTGCGGCTGCATCACGCCAGTTTGCGAAACGCGGCGGTCGCCGCAGCCCAGGACGCGGCCGAAGAAGGTGTGCTGTCTTTCTCTGCTCCAACGGGCGGTATTTTTCTATGGTGCAAGCTTGACCCGCGCATCGACATCGATCTGCTCCAGGAAGCCACCGACCAGAAAGGCCTGACGTTTGCGCCGGGTCACGCGTTTTTTCCAGAGCAGAAGGACCAGAAATTTTTGCGGCTGTGCTACACCGCGATGCCGGCTTCGCATGTAAAAAAGGGCATCGAGATGCTGGTGCAGGCGCTGCGCGATACACAACCGGGCGAGCAAGACGTTTCCGAAGGTGCGACGGCGAGGACCTTTTCGCACGATGCATTTTGACGATGCGGCAGGAAGACTCGAATCGATTGCCCGGGTTCAAAAGGGTGGCAGAGCGAGTGTCGTCACAAACCTGACGGGGTGGACTACTTCTCGACAGCGCCCATGCGGCCTTCCAACTTACCGATGGCGCGATAGAACTGGCGCATGTCGGACTCGATCACGCCCAAGCGGGTCGCGACGTCCTTCGTGGCGGTCCAGTTGAGCAGCAAGCCGATCATGACGAGAAGGGTTGGGAGGCCGATTGCGATGTAAAGCTGCGCGTTGTTCAAGGTCGGCACCTCCGTATCGATATGTATCAGGTCCAGAACAGATTTTGATCGCGGCCAGGATTTATGCGCGGCAGGTCTCGGAGGTCTTGAGCAGAATGGGGAACCCGTCGGCGGGTGTCGCATTCGCTTGCGAGGACTGGCGGAG
>JALYTE010000442.1 GCA_030854435.1 Acidobacteriota bacterium
CCTGCTGCTCCATCATGAACTGAATCGCCGGGTGCCCCATTCATTGCGCCTTTGCGATAAGTGGGCATCGGGCGAGCTCGACCGCTCCCGCTGAAAGTATTCCCATCCACCCAACCCTGTGTGCTCGAACGGCCATCCAACACCATAGGCGGCCGGGTAGCAAGCCGCAACATCAGGAGCAAACGCCATGGCAACCACCCCCAAATCTCACAGCTCACACGATTCTCCGGGCGCGCTTTCCACCGCCGACCGCAACAAAGTAGACGACTCCAAGTTCGCATTCCCCAACGAACGCAAAGAACCCCTGGAGAACGCCTCCCATGTTCGCAATGCGATTGCGCGTTTCGACCAGGTTAAGGGCGTTTCGGACGCAGAGCGCGAGAAAGCTTTTCACCGAATCAAAGCCGCCGCAAAGAAGTTCGGCGTTGAGATGAAAGAGACCGATTGGAAGCAGTTGGGTAAATCCCCGCATACGCACAATTCGGCACAAAAATAAACCCTCGCGCAGCGGAAGGCCGTTCACTGCGGGCGTCGCAATTACATCGTCTGCCCCAACACAACTTCAATCTGGTCAAGTCCCCAACGCAGATCCTCGCGGCTAATCGTCAGCGGCGGAGCGATACGGATAACCGTCTCGTGCGTCTCCTTGCACAGCACGCCGCGCTCGCGCAACGCTTCGCAGAAGGGACGCGCCGCCGTATTCAATTCAATCGCCAGCCACAACCCTTGGCCGCGCACCGCAGCCAGATGCGGGCTGCGCATTTGCTGGAGGCGCGAAAGCGCATACGCCCCCAACTCCGCCGAGCGTTCCGCCAATCGCTCGTCCACAATCACCTTTAGAGCTGCCCGTGCGACAGCACACGCCAGCGGATTTCCACCAAACGTGCTGCCGTGGTCCCCAGGCCCAAATACGCCCAGCACCTCTCGCGACGACAGCACCGCCGATACAGGATAGAACCCACCCGAAAGTGCCTTGCCGACGATCGCCATATCAGGCTTAATATCAGCGTGCTGATACGCAAACAATTTGCCGGTACGGCCAAGCCCGGACTGGATCTCATCCACGATCAACAGCACATTGTTCTCGCGGCAAAGTCGCGCCACGTCTTGCAGATAGCCGTCCGGCGGAATGATGACGCCCGCCTCCCCCTGAATCGGCTCGACCAGAAACGCGCAGGTTTGCGACGTATTCGCCTTTCGCAACGCACCGATATCGCCGAACAGCACACTGCGGAACCCCGCCGGAAACGGCCCAAAGCCCGACCGGTACTGCGCATCGGTCGAGAAGCCCACCAACGTGATCGTGCGCCCATGAAAGTTGTTCGCGCAGACGATGATTTCCGCGCAATCGCGCGCGATGCCCTTCACCGTTTCGCCCCATTTACGCGCGGCCTTCAAGGCCGTCTCTACCGCTTCCGCGCCGGAGTTCATCGGCAACGCCATCTCGAAGCCAGTCAACTCATGCAGGTCGCGCAGCAGCAGCGGCAACTGGTCGTTGCGAAACGCCCGCGATGTCAGCGTGACCTTCTGCGCCTGCTCCACCATCGCCGCCAGAATCGCCGGATGACAATGCCCTTGGTTCACCGCCGAATACGCCGCCAGGAAATCGAGGTACCGCCGCCCCTCGACGTCCCAAACCCACGCGCCGCTGGCCCGCTCGATCACCACATCGAGCGGATGGTAGTTGTGCGCGCCGTAGTGGTCCTCTGTGGCGATCAATTCTTCCGCCGCCATGCGCGTTTCCTGCTGTGCAGGATGCAACTCCGGCGTCAGCTTCATCACCAGACATTTCGCTGCGCCACCCGCCTTTAAAAACTCGTCCAGCTCAAGCTGGATGACGTCGAAACCGCGCTCTCGCAACGTCATCTCCAGCTCGACGCTGATGCAGTTCAGCACGATCGTGCGATCCAAATTAACGGCGTTGCAGGCAAAGCGCAGAGCGTCCGCCTCGCTCACCGCAATCCGTTGCTCCGGCGCATAGAACTCTTCGATTGCCGCCAATGACGCCGCATCGAACGCCGCCGGAAAATACAACACGGAGCCGTCGGAGAGGGGAGCGAAGCAGGTATCGAGATGATAGAAACGCGGATCGACCAGGTGCAGACCGGTCACTACCGCGTCCCACAACCCGCGCAGCGCGTCATGGCTCTCGAGCGAAGTGCGCGTGCCGTAGCCCACCCAAAGCCGCGTTCCATCGACGGAAAAAAGCGCGTCGCCTTCGCCTTCAAACGGCGTCGCGCGCGGCACGTCCACTACGCGATAGCCGGCCTCCGCAAACCACTTGCGAAAGTGCGGCTCCTCCCCCTGGCGTTCAGCATGAAAGAAGCTGCTGATGGCCACTGTACCGCCGCTCGCAAGTCCGGCATTGGCCGTAAAGACCATGTCCGGCGAGCCCGCGACGGGTTCGATCAACAGCACGCGCGACAGCCTCTTCAGCACGTCGTACAAGCTCTGCCATTGCCGCATCGCGCGCTCGCGAACGGCCTTGCCGAGGTTGCCCTTCATCCAGGGGTTGATTTCATAGTTCACGTCGTACAACTTCGGCGCACACATCAACAGCGTGTGTGTCTGGGTCGCGGCACCGGCCACTCCCTCTGCCTCGTTCGCAAAAAAATGTGGCGCGTCTGTGCTGCCGTCCTCGATCAGTAGATCGGTACTCATCACGATAATTCTCCCGTCCATAAGAGCTTGGCATGGCGCAAAAGCCGCGTCAACACTAATGATTATGCGTTCGCGCATGCATATATATGCGTCGTCTGAAGGTCGCAATTTCCGCGTCCTGCTGCCCCCTGTTCCTGAGTCCCCGAACGTCGTAAGATGGAATTATGTCCAAGGGCTGGGAATCGAAGAGCGTCGAAGAGCAGCAGGCGGAGGCAAGTTCAGCCAAACCGTTTAAGCCGGCGGTCGATACGGCGGCATCACTCGCCGACGCGGAGCGCAAGCGGCGCGTCCAGGCGCTAGAAATGCAGCGCGAGCATGTGCTCTCGCAACGCACGTCGAGCCCGCATCGCCGCTCCGCGCTGGAGCTTGCATTGGCCGACATCGAGCACGAACTTCAGCAGCTCGGCATGTTGATCAAGCTGTAGCGTCTCGGCGTGCGACAAATCGGCGGCAGCAGTAGACCGCAATGAAATAGGACCGCGATCACTCGCGATCCTCGCTCATTCTTCACATTTTACTGCGGGTTGCTGGTCTCGACGCCGATCGCATTTCCCGATACGACCATGTTGACGCGGCGGTTCTGCTGGCGTCCCGCGGCCGTGCCGTTGTCCGCAACGGGGTCGTTCTTGCCGTAACCGGTCGCCGTCACATTGGCCGCCGGAACGCCATTCTGGATCAGGAAATCATGCACCGCATTGGCGCGGTTCTCGCTCAACTTCTGGTTGTACTCGTCGCCGCCGACCGAGTCCGTGTAGCCCTCGACCTGAATTTTCAGTCCCGGATAAAGTTGAAGGATCGTGGCGACCTTCACCAGGCTCACCTGCGTCGCGGGCTTCAACGTGTACTTGGCGGTGTCGAAGAGCACATCGCTCATGTTGACGATCAGGCCCCTCGCGCTTTCGGTCGTTTGCAGCACGGCATTCAACTGCGTGCGCAGCTTCTCTCGAACGGCGTTGGCGTCCTCACTGCTCTTCTGCGCATTGCGATTGGCCTCGGCGGCTTCCGCGCGAGCTCTATCGGCGTCGGCTTCGGCGCGCGCACGGGCCGCATCGGCCTGGGCCTTCGCAGCTGCGGCACGGTCGGCTTCGGCCTGCGCGTTGGCTGCTGCAATCTGCGAAGACGCCGCCTGCTGTTGAGCATTGGCGGCCTGCGCCTGAGCGTTCTCCTTCGCTTCCACGTTGGCGCGGTCCCGCTCGGCGGCCTGCTTGCGCAGCGTCGTGATGCGAGCGTCCTCGGCGCGCTGCACAGCTTCGCGCGCGTAGGTGAACTCCATCTTCACGTCGCGATGCCGGGAGTTCTGCTCATCGTCGGCGTTCTTGAGATCGGTCGCGACTTCCGACATAATGTCGGCGGCATACTTGGCCGCGCCGGCGTTCAGGGCGATGCGCACCGCATTGTGCGCCTCATACAACGCCAGCGGATAGTGTTCGCGGTCGTTGATTGGACTAGGTTCCGAGTGCGCCCCTTCCGTATTCGCATACAGCCCACGCGGCAGGAGCTGGTAATGCACATTTACTTGCTGCAACACGCCCTGCGTCTTGTCGGTGAAGACGTTCTTCAGGACCACCACGTCGCTCGGCTGGCTGACCGAGAAATACGGTTCGGCGGTCACGATCATCCCAAACGATTGGAAGGAGGAGGAGACGTCCAGATTGGCCTTGTTGCCGGCCAACTCCAATTCGCCCATGTTCTGCGGACGGCCGTCGGCGGAAATGGCCCACAGAACGTAGGTCAAATACTCCGGCCCAAATCCGTTGGCGGGCGTAAGGCCCTCGAACTTCGCGGAAATTTTCGTCTTTCCCGTGACGGACTCGACCTTGGCATTGCCCCGTGCGTTCGGCATCAAATCCGTGCCTACAAAATCGACGTGGGTCGCATCGCGGCGGTTCAAGTAGTTGACCGCGTCGAGGTCACGCTGCACCACTTTGACGTGGTAGATAAAGATGCCGTTGGGGCCTTCTTGAATGACATCTGCGCCGCGATGTGCATTCCCAACCGAAGTCGGGTTCGGCTCCTGCGCGACAACGACGCAAATTCCAAACGCCAGCATCAACTGCACGGCCGCCGCAATCTTTTTTACAGATAAATACATTGGTAGCTCCTTGTGTTGGGGTCGCCGCGAAGTACAGCCGCGACCCGCGCCGGAATTGACGCTTCAACACTTCGATGCCGCGAACAGCAAGTGGGTAGTCCATATACGATTCAGCGAGGTTCATTCGTCGAAAGCACCGGGCCGGGCAACCCGGATACCTACGGCGTCATTGTCACTGGCGCGTTGTTGGATAAGCCCGCCGCGCGGAACTTGAACGTCATTTCCATCTGAAACGGCACAGCGCGGTCGCCCACCATGTAAGGCTTGAACCGCCACCGCTTGCCTGCGTCGATCGCTGCTCCTCTGAGCATCTGCGGCCCGGATACTGCGACCGCTTGGACAGGAACGCCATCAGGACCGACGACGACACGTAAAACGACATCGCCGACCATGTGCGCTGCGCGCGCAATCGGAGGGTCCACTGCCGCCGCTCGGGTCTGGATTAAAGCCGCCGCGTCACTCTGATTCAAGCGGACGATCATATATCGGGCCGCGTCTTCATTTTCTTCCAACACACGTCCGTCTGAGCCATCACCGATGAGCATTACGGTCCACTCGCAGTGAACCTCGGCATCAGCCACTGTATAAAACACGCTGACGCAGGTTTCCGCGGCCGGTGGGCAATCCTTGGGCGCTTGCTTGCCGACCGCCCACTTTCCGGCGGAAAGCGGCTTGCCTGTCTTCGGCACCAGGGCCGTGCCATCGGCAACGTATTGCGATTCGATCACCTGTACCGCCTCGCCTCCAACACTCGCCAACGCGGCGGCTTTGGTGGCCGCACTGTCTTGAGATTTCGCAATGGAATACGTCCCGCTCAACGCCACAACCAGCACAGCCGCCAAGATACGCATTGTTCTCTCCTATTGCCCCAGAATCGGCACGCCACCGACATCCATACTCTGTGCGATGCGCTCGCGCCACTCGGCAGGGCCGGTGATATGCACGCTCACACCCTTCGCATCGACGGCGACCGTCACCGGCATGTCCACCACGTCGAACTCATAGATCGCCTCCATGCCGAGGTCTTCAAAAGCCAGCAGCCGCGAGTGCTTGATCGCCTTCGACACCAGGTATGCCGCGCCGCCGACCGCGATGAGATACACCGCTTCATTGTCCCGAATCGCGTCGATCCCCGCGACTCCACGCTCGGCTTTGCCAATCATCCCCAGCAGCCCCGTTTCTTCGAGCATCTGGCGCGTGAACTTGTCCATGCGCGTCGCCGTAGTCGGCCCCGCAGGCCCGACAGCTTCATCGCGCACGGGCTCCACCGGACCGACGTAATAGATGAAGCGCCCCCTGAAATCCACGGGCAGCTTTTCGCCGCGCGACAACATTTCGGTCATGCGTTTGTGCGCGGCGTCGCGACCCGTGAGCAGCTTGCCATTCAGCAGCAGTACCTCGCCGGTCTTCCAGGTCTTCACTTCGTCCTTCGTCACCGTGTCGAGGTTCACGCGCCGCGCGCCATGCACGTCGTACGTGAGCTTAGGCCAGCTTTCAAGTGACGGTGGGTCGAGGTACACCGGCCCGCTGCCGTCCATCACAAAGCGCGCGTGGCGCGTGGCCGCGCAGTTCGGAATCATTGCCACCGGAAGGTTCGCCGCGTGGGTCGGCCACTCCAGAATCTTCACGTCGAGCACGGTCGTCAGCCCGCCCAGCCCCTGCGCGCCGATGCCCAGCGCATTCACTCGGTCGTAAATTTCAACGCGCAGCTTTTCGATATTCGTCCGCGCCCCGCGCGCCTTCAACGCCTGCATGTCGATCTCTTCCATCAGCGCCTGCTTGGCCATGAGCATCGCCTTCTCCGCCGTGCCGCCGAGGCCAATGCCGAGCATCCCCGGCGGACACCACCCCGCACCCATGGTCGGCACCGTCTTCAGCACCCAATCCACCACCGAGTCCGAAGGATTCAGCATCACGAACTTCGACTTCGCTTCGCTGCCGCCGCCCTTCGCCGCGACCGTCACATCCACCTTGTCGCCCATCACCAGCGACACTTCGACCACGCACGGCGTATTGTCCTTCGTGTTCTTGCGCGCGAACGCGGGATCGGCGAGGATGCTGCCGCGCAGCTTGTTGTCGGGGTCGAGCCACGCCCGCCGCACGCCCTCATCGCACATCTCCTGTAGCGTCAGTGTCGCCGCTCCGCCTTCCGTATCGACGAGACGACACTCCAGCCCCAGCTTGATAAAGATCGTCACGATGCCCGTGTCCTGGCAGATGGGTCGATGCCCCTCGGCGCACATGCGCGAGTTCACAAGGATCTGCTTCATCGCGTCCTTCGCCGCCGGCGACTGTTCCATCTCATAGGCGCGCGCAAGATTTTCGATGTAGTCTACGGGATGATAAAAACTGATGTACTGTAGTGCCGCGCGCACGCTTTCGATCAAATCGTCCTGCTTCACTTGAATCATTGCGGACCTCTACTTTGTTATTGAAATGTTACCCCTGAACGCAGCGAAGGGCCTGCGTTCGTACGGAAGCGCTTAACCTCTAAAAGGAAGCCCGTCTGCTACAAAATCAGCGGTGCGAGCGTGAAGACGACTCAGGAACTCTTGGGGCATAGTTCTTACACCACAACGATGGGGATTTGCGCTCAGGCGATTGCAAGCGGCAAACGAGAAGTGCAGACAACCATCGCGGCTTTCTACACAGACGCTCAAGCCGCTCTGATGGCCCCTGGCAATTTCGCCAATGGCCTCTCATTCTTCTCGCAAGTTATAGATAAGAATGGTAGGCACGAGG
>JALYTE010000256.1 GCA_030854435.1 Acidobacteriota bacterium
CGGCAATGAACGCCCTCTACGCGCAATACTTTGCCCCCGAAGGCGTCGTCGCTCCGGCGCGCTCCACTGTCCAGGTCGCGGCGCTGCCCAAGGACGCGCTGGTCGAAATCGACTGCATCGCGAAAATCTAGAGCGAAGAGGAAAGAGTGAAGAGGAAAGAGAAGACGTCGCACTTTTCTTCGCTCTTCACTCTTTACTCTTTACTCTACCTTCAAAAAAAGGGCCCCCATCGCTGGGGGCCAATCTGCCTTGGTTCTCTCTGGTTAGGAGAGCTTGTCGGCGCTGAGCTCTCCTCGCGAGTGAGCGAACGCCAAATCTTCGAGGTGGAGCCGGAAGCCGAAGCTTGTCGTTCGGGGCCCGTACTCCGCGCTTCTACATTCTTAAACGCACCACGCCGATTTTTGGATGTGCGAGGATTTGCAATAGAAAAGCCACCGGCTGGGTGGCCTCTGATTGGCGCTAGGGTGCAGCTTCACAGGCCGTTAAACACTCGTTTTGCTTAAGGCGACTGCTTTGAGCCGTCGCATTAGACGTTCCAATTCAATGCGGGCTTTACAGGCTGCTGAAAACTCGGTTTTGTTTAAGGGTACGGGTTTACCCGTACCGTAAATGCCGTATTTGCTTTACGCCTTTAGCCGCTGAGGGCAATGCCGAGGATTGATCAAAACTTCTTACCGAGTCTGAACGCCGGTAATGCGAATCTCCGGCACTTGCTGGTTCCAGTTCGACCCGATGTTCTCGAAGGTCAACCGAAACTCACGCTCGCCTCCAGGGCCGAGCGGCGCGGCGCTGACCTGCACCGTATCGACGTAGGGCACCCGCGTGCGAATCAGCGCCAGCGGCACAGTCTCGACCTGCGGCGGCATGGCTTCATCGTTCTTGAACAACACCTGAACGATGATGCCGATGACCTTCGCGGGCCCGCGGTTGGCGATATGCCCATCGATGTAGGTGGACTTGCCGCCCGAAAGCGAAGTCGATTCGCTCATCTCAATGCCCGAGAGCACGAGATGCGGCGCGTAAACCATGCTCGGCGGGTCAGGTCGCCGATGTCCAAGCATCACCGCCAACGCCACCAGAATCGCGATCGCAACGACGGCAATGACGCTGGCTTGGCCCGGAAAATGGCGCTCCGCCGCCGGTTCGTTGAACATGCCGGAGGGCTGCGGATTGGAAGGCGTCGCGCTCATCGGAATACCAGACTACCAGTGCCGTTGCCTTTGCTTTTCTTTCTGTCATTCCCGTAGGGAATCTGCATTGGCTGTTGCCGTTGCCTTTGAGTTTCTTTCTGCCATTCCCGCAGGGAATCTGCATTGGCTGTTGCCGTTGTCTTTGCTTTTCTTTCTGTCATTCCCGTAGGGAATCTGCTGTGTGAGGGCGTCAACTAAACCGCGCCCGCGCGACCCCCTGCCGAAAATCCGCCCCATTGACCTCCACTGCAACACACATCTCTTGTAGCCTTGACCGCATCCGTTCGCCGATACGGTCTCCCAGCGTCTCTTCGCGCACCGCCCCGCGCGGGCCGGTGGCCTGTCCGTTGCCGGGCGCGAGGTTTGCATAGTTGGTCGTGATGATGGTCGTGCGGCGGTCGTTATACCGGGTGTTCAAGATGTGCGCGACCGTGTCCCACACCCAATCGGTCGGCTTCGACGCGCCCAGCTCATCAAGCACTAACACCTCCGCATCAAACACTGGCGCGAGCACTTCTAGCTCCGTCGCCGAAACATTCTTGTTGTACGAGTTCTGCACCTGCTTCAACAAGTCGCGGTAGTCGACAAACAATCCCCGCGCGCCCCGTTCGGCAATCAGCGCCTGCAACATCCCCACAGCGAGATGCGTCTTGCCAACGCCGATCGAACCGGTGAGCAGCAGCCCCTTGCCCTCGGTCTCGATCGGATAGGCCTTCACAAAGTTCCGCGCCTGCACCAGCGCCTTGCCCAGCGAGCGGTCGGCAGAAGGAAACGCGGTCTCGTAATCCTCCAGGGTGCAGTGCGCGTAGCGCGGCGGAATGCGCGCCTGCTCGGTCAGCCGGGCAGCTCGACGTGCGATGCGGCACTCACAATCGATTGCCGCACGCGAGCCATTCGGTTGCTCAACCAAGCGCATTCCAATGTCATTGCAGATGGGGCAGACTTCAGGCATCGTTCATCCAGTATCGCAGCACCCGGAACGTTGCGCTCTGTGCGAATTTAGCCGCGACTGAGGAAAGCACATGCACTCTTGCAGCGCGCTTTCGCAAATAGTGCCAGCCGCTATAATCCGGCAATGGGCAGACGGCGCATCGGCCAAATCGTAGTTCTGCTGCAGCTCGCCCTTTTCCTGCTCGCTCCGGTCTACGAATCCTTTGACCTTTGGAACGGATTTCGCCGCAGCGGCGGCGGCAACGACAAAACTCTGAGCTTGATCGCCGCCGTCACATTCTGTGGCGTCGTCCTTGTGGCCGGGCGCTCTCATCTCACCGCACTCACTCAAAAGGGTCCAATCAAACTGGAAACCTGGCTGGAACCGTGGATCGCGCCTCTCGCGACCTCCTCATGACAGCAATAGACCTTTCCAGCTACGTCGCGCTGCTCGCGCTTGCGTTGCTGTCCATCAATATCCTGCTCGGCCTGCTGATCTCGGTGCGGTACAGCCCACTGCGTTCCTGGCCGCATCGCCAGATCAACATCTTCGCTCTGCACAACTGGACGGGGTATACGGCCCTCTGCGTGGCGGGCCTGCATCCGGCACTCTTGCTGTTCTCCAGCACCGCCGGCTTTCGCTGGTTCGACCTGCTCTGGCCGTTGCACTCTCCATCCCAGCCCCTGGTCAACTCGCTCGGAGCCGCCGCGTTCTACTGCCTCGCGGTCGTTGTCACAACGTCCTACTTCAGGATCGAACTGGGCCGGAAAACCTGGAAGCGTCTGCATTACACGGCCTACGCTGCTGCCGCGCTCTTCTTCACCCACGGCATTTTTACCGACCCGGAGTTGAAGAACCGCCCCACCGACTTTCTCGATGGAGAAAAAGTATTTATCGAGGTTTGCCTCC
The DNA here is from genome assembly GCA_030854435.1 of Acidobacteriota bacterium. Lineage (GTDB taxonomy): Bacteria > Acidobacteriota > Terriglobia > Terriglobales > Acidobacteriaceae > Granulicella. Next base: position 3,031 of record JALYTE010000256.1, read on the forward strand.
TAATCGTGCTGGCGGCCATCGCTCTACGCGTGCGTTACGCCCTGAAAAAACAGCGGCGCGCATGAAAATCCTTTCGCTTGACACGCCGGTTACAATCAAAGCAGGGGTAAGAACTGTCTCCCCGAGGCGGACAAACTGCGTTTCGCGCCGATAGCATAGGGGTGGTTCAGGCCACGAAGTCCAAGCCTAACCCCTTTGTTCTCCGGACTTTGCGCAAAAACAGGGGGGAGGGGGCCTCCCTCGCCGGAAGTGGTAAACTAGACAAAGCGCCTGAAGCCCTGGGAGACGGGGCCCAAGCTCGCAGCGCGACAGGAACACCGATGCGATGAATCCCCTTGGGAACTCGCAAGCGAACCGTTCTGCGGCGGGAAAGCTAGAGGAGAATCACCGTGCCAAAAGAGGGAATCCACCCGGCCTATGCCGACACCAAAGTAAAGTGCGCCTGCGGCAACACGTTCCAGACGCGTTCCACGCACAAGGGCGACATCGTCGTCGAAATCTGTTCCGCTTGTCATCCGTTTTTCACCGGCAAGCAGAAACTGGTCGACACCGCTGGCCGCATCGAGCGCTTCCGCCGCAAGTTCGCGAAATCGGACGAAGGCAAGAAGGCCGAAGCCGACTCCGCGAAGTAATCGCGGCCCACAGCCAACCGAGAGGCCTCCGCCACAGCGGGGGCCTTTCGCCGCATACAACTATACTGTTGCAGTGATCGAAGTCTTTGTAGAGCGAGGCAACCAGCTGTCCGACAGTCGACGGCTGATGGAAGGCTCTCAGGAATATACAGCCGCCTTGGCGCTGGTGTCGATACATAGCGCCATCGCGTTCAACGATGCTCTGCTGATCAAGCTAAGCGGACAGCATCTACCGACCGAAGACCACATGGCTGCGGTCAATCGCACCAGGAGCCAGTGCTCTGCAAATGGAATCGGCGCGGATGGTATCAAGCATCTAAAGACGCTGGTTGCAGCAAAAACCAAGGTTTCATACAGCGGCCAGCGTACGAGCATAGAAACGGCCACAGCGCTATCGGTGGCTTCTGAGAGGTTCGAAACATGGGTAAGACCATTGATCAAGTAATGCCGGTGCATAGTTTTTCGCCCCGACTCTCGCTGAGCGGACGGCTTCGTCACGGACGCGCCGTTAATGCTGTCGCCGATTATCTGCGTTCCCGATTGAGAGTGCCCAATGTTTATATCGAAGCGTCAATTCCTACACTCAACAAAATCGACGTCCTAGCCGCCGATTCCGCAGGTAGCGGAGACATTCATGCCGTCGAGGTTAAGTTCCCCATTGACATTGGCTTTGCCTTTTCGCCAGCCTCGAAGCTGAAGGCTTATCTTGACGAACTTAAGGACGAATTTAAGAAGGTGCCAGCCCATTTCAAATATCTGGCGCTTCCCGTAAATGGAAAGAGTCTTGCAGCGCTCGGCGATCCTCAAATGTTCTCCCACGACGGCATTGGAAGAATTGGGATTCTGTTCATATCCGAAGTTGGAGATACTTCGCCCACTGTAGAACTTGTGATCACGCCGGAG
>JALYTE010000072.1 GCA_030854435.1 Acidobacteriota bacterium
TACCCGTGACTAAACGGATTCCCTCTGAAGATCGCAGCGTAACACCGTCGAATCCTTAGCTGCGCGGCCGGTCGAGAATGTCGTCGATAATGCCGTACTCCTTGGCCTGCTGCGAGTTCATGATGAAATCGCGTTCCACGTCGCGCTCAATCCGGTCCAGCGGCTGGCCGGTATTCGCGCTCATCAGCTTATTGGTGATTTCACGAATACGCAGAATCTCACGCGCGTGAATGTCGATGTCCGAGGCCTGTCCGCTCAGCCCACCCATTGACGGCTGATGGATCAGAATGCGCGAATTGGTGAGGGCGAAGCGCTTGCCCTTCTTGCCGGCCATCAGCAGAAATGCGCCCATCGACGCCGCCTGGCCGATGCAGTACGTCACAATGTCGTTCTTCACATACTGCATGGTGTCGTAGATGGCGAGGCCGGACGTGATCGAGCCGCCGGGCGAGTTGATGTAAAGCTGGATGTCTTTCTCCGGGTCTTCGCCGGAGAGAAAAAGCATCTGCGCGATGATCAAATTGGCGACGTTATCGTCGATCGGCGTGCCGAGGAAGATGATGTTGTCGCGCAGCAGGCGGCTGTAAATGTCGTACGAGCGTTCGCCCCGGCTCGTCTGCTCGAGCACCATCGGTATCAGTCCCATTGGTTCCCCTCTTTCTGTCGTGTGCTTTTCTTTCTGTCGTTCCCGTAGGGAATCTGCTTTTCGCTGCACGTCAAACAGGCTCTACACTGCGAGCTTTTCGTACAGATGCGCCGCCGTCTTCTCGCGACGCATTTGTTCGCGCATCCGCTCCAGCCCACCGCCTTCGGCGAGACGCGAGCGCAGGGTTTCGAGCGGCTCGCGCTGCCGGATGGACATCAGCAAAATCTCGCGATTGAAATCGTCGTCCGGTACTGTAACGTTTTCCGCGACAGCCAGACGGTCCAGCAAAATCGAAACCTTGACCTCCTCCATCGCTTGCTCGCGCTGCGCTTCACGCAAGCGTGCGAAGTCCATTTGCCGCATCGCGTCGGAGCTCATGCCCTGCTGCGCCAGCGCGCGCAGGCCGCGTTCGAGGCGCGCGTCGATCTGTTGCTGCACGAACGACTCCGGCAGCGGGAAGTTGTAGCGCGACAGCAATTCGCCCAGCATCTTCTCTTGGGCCCGGCCGACCAGCGCAGCCTTCTTGCGCGCCGCAGTTCTCTCGCGAAGTTTGGCTTCAAAGTCCGCCCAACTCTCGTACGACCCAAGCTCCTTCGCGAACTCGTCGTTGCGCTCCGGAAACTCCTTGCGCTTGATCGCCTTCACCGACACGTCGTAGCTGACCGTCTTGCCCGCGAGCCGCGCATCGCCAAATTCACCCGGGTAAACCACTTCGAGCGAAAGCTCCTGCCCGACCTTCGCGCCGCGCAAACCCTCAGTGAAAGCGGGCAGCGTGTTCTTGCCGCCAATCTCCAATAGAACGTCCTCGCCACTGATGGGCGGCTCCTCCGTCTTGCCTTCCAAACCCTCTTCGCCGACAGTCTGCGCGAGGTCCTGCACCTTGCCGTTGAAGCCGATCTCGGCCCAGTCTCCATCGGTCAGCGGACGGTCTTCTTCCACCGGCTCGACCGTCGCGTGATGGTCCAGAATGCTGTTCAGCTCGCTCTCATATTCTTCGTCGCTCAACGTCGCATCGGGACGCTGCACCGAAACCGATTCATATCCGGAAATGTCAAATTCAGGCCCCACCTCGAACGTCGCCTTGAAGCGCAAGGCCTGCCCCTCAACCAGGAACAACTCCGAAACCTGCGGTTGCGAAATCGGTTGTGCCCCCTGCTCGGCCAGTGCTTTCCGAAACCGCGCGTCCACCAGCGACTCCAGAGCTTCCTGCCGAACTTCCTTCGCGAAGCGCGAACGAATCAGCGACTCGGGCACCTTCCCTGCGCGAAAACCCGGAATGCGCGCCAGCTTTTGGTAGCGCTTCGTAACAGTGCGGAAAGCTTTGTCGACTTCTTCCGCCGGGGCTTCGACCGCAATGGTGCGAGTCAGTTCCGGATTCAGAGTCGGTGCGTGGTGACGATGCTCGTGCTCGTGAGCTTCAGTGACGAGTTCGGTATCGGGTGCGGCAGTTTCCGCGAGCGCGAGGTTTTCTTCGGTTGTATCGGTGGGTGTCAAAATGTGGTGCCTTCCAGATTTTTGTGGGGAAATTAATTTGTCGTGGGAGCGTATTGCACGCGGCAAGCCACTCGTTTGTCGCTCAATCAAGGATACGACAGGGAACACACAACAGCCAACAGACCAGACCGGACGTATCATCAATTAAAGATGACCGCTATAAACAAGCGCCAAAAAAACTCCGCGAAAACAACAGAAAGAAAAGCTGTAGCCAATGCCGCAAACGCCCCGGCAGAACTGACGGTACTGCAAACAATCCATCACCGAATCGCCGGTTGCGAACTTTGCCCGCGCCTTCGGGAGTACGGCCGCAAGATTGGCGAAACCAAACGCAAGGCCTACATCGGCCAAACGTATTGGGCCAAGCCCGTGCCCGGTTTCGGCGACGAAAAGGCCCGCATCCTGGTACTTGGGCTCGCTCCCGGAGCGCACGGCGCCAACCGCACTGGCCGGGTATTTACGGGCGACGGCTCAGGCTATTTCATGTATCCCGTGCTGCATGAGCTTGGCTTGGCCTCCCAGGGCACGGCGGTTTCGCGCGACGATGGCCTGCGTTTGAAGCACGTCTGGATTGCCTCGGTCGTGCGTTGCGCGCCTCCCGGCGACAAGCCCACGCCCGATGAAGTTCGCAACTGCGCCCCACACCTCACGGCGGAAATCGCCGCGCTGCCGAAGGTGAAGGTTGTGGTGTGTCTTGGCAAGATCGCCTGGGACGGCTATCTCGCGCACCTGCTCGACTCCGGCGTGATCGCACGCCGCACCGTCTACAAATTTGGCCACGGCGCGGAGTACGTTCTGCCGAACGGCATCAAGCTGCTAGGCAGTTATCACCCTTCGCTGCGCAACACCAATACTGGACGCCTCAATCGCGTCATGTACGCGAAGGTCTTTGTACGCGCACGCGAACTCGCTGGCCTCCGCTAAGCCTGACTTCATGCCAAGCCGTCGTTGCTCTTGCTTTTCTTTCTGTCATTCCCGCAGGGAATCTTCTTCTGCCGCTACACCACGGCGAGCGCCAGCCCCGACGACTTCTCTTCGCCTTCCGCCGACACCGGCCTGTAGTGCAGCGAGTTGTTTTCGAGGTACACCTCAAGGAACGCAGGCCGCTCCGCAATCTGGCCCGCGATCAGCGCCTCCGAAAGTGGGTCTTCGATAAAGCGTTGCAACGCTCGCCGCAGCGGACGCGCCCCGTAGCTGCGATCCACCAGCGTCTTCTCCAGAATCCAGCGTTTAGCGTCCTCTTGTACAGAGAGCGTAATCGCCTTGTGCACAAGGTTGGTATTGAGTTGCTGCACCAGCAACTCGAGGATCTGCATCAGGTCGTTGTCGGACAGCGACGTGAAAACGATGACCTCGTCGAGACGATTGAGGAACTCGGGATTGAAGGTCCGCTTCACCTCGCTCATCACCATCTCCTGCATCTTCTCAAGCACGATTTCGTCCTTGCTCGATTGGAAGCCCAACCCCTCGCGCTTCATCAGGTGCCGCGCGCCAATGTTCGACGTCATCACGATGATCGCGTTCTTGAAGTCGACCGTGTTGCCCAGCCCATCGGTGAGCTGCCCATCTTCAAACACCTGTAGCAGCAGGTTGAAAACGTCCGGATGCGCCTTCTCCACTTCGTCGAGCAGGACGACCGAGTACGGCGAACGTTTGACCCGCTCGGTGAGTTGCCCACCCTCCTCATAACCGACGTAGCCCGGAGGCGAGCCGATCAATTTCGCGACCGAATGCTTCTCCATGAACTCCGACATATCGAAACGGATGAGCGCCTTTTCGCTGCCGAAAAGAAATTGCGCCAGCGTGCGCGCCACTTCCGTCTTGCCTACGCCCGTCGGCCCCAGAAACAGGAATGAGCCGATGGGCCGCGCGGGGTTCTTCAGGCCTGCACGCGATCGTCGAATGGCCCGGGCCAGAGCGTTGATCGCTTTGTCTTGCGCGATGACGCGGCGGTGCAGTTCTTCTTCGACGCGCAGAAGTTTCTGCGTCTCTTCTTCCTTGATCGAAGTGATCGGAACGCCGGTCCAGCGCGAGACGACGTCTTCGATGTCCTCGCGCGTGACAATGCCGGAGGACGAGTCGTCGAGATGATACTTCTCGCGCAGCGCGCGCAGATTGTCGCGCTCCTTGCGCTCTTCGTCGGAGTAGAAGCGCGCCTTCTCGAACTCGTGGTTCGCGATCGCGTTCTCCATGCGATGCACGATGAACTTGATGCGTTTCTGGACTTCGGTAATCTCCTCGGGCAGCGAAGTCTGGCGCAGTTTCACGCGTGCGCCCGCCTCGTCGATCAGGTCGATCGCCTTGTCCGGGAGAAAGCGGTCCGGGATATAACGGCTGGAGTGCGAAACCGAGAAAGTGATCGAGTCGTCCGTGTAGCTCACAGCGTGGAACTTCTCGTACTTCTCCTTGATGCCCATGATGATCTTGATCGCGTCCTCTTCATTCGGGGGCGGGACTTTGACGGCCTGAAAGCGACGCTCCAGCGAGCGGTCTTTTTCAATGGACTTGCGATACTCCGCAGGCGTGGTCGCGCCGATGCATTGAATCTCGCCGCGGCTCAACGCGGGCTTCAAGATGTTCGCCGCATCGAGCGACCCCTCCGCCGATCCTGCTCCGACCAGCGTATGCAGCTCGTCGATAAAAACGATGGAGTTCTGATTTTCCATCAACTCTTTCATGATCGTCTTCAGCCGCTCTTCAAATTGCCCCCGGTACTTTGTTCCGGCCACGATCAGCGAAAGATCGAGCGAAAGAATTTTCTTGTCGGCGAGAAAAGAGGGCACTTCTCCATCAGCGATCTTTTGCGCCAAACCCTCGACGATGGCGGTCTTGCCCACACCTGGCTCGCCGATAAGCACGGGATTGTTCTTCGTCCGGCGGCACAGGATTTGGATGACGCGTTCGAGCTCGCTGTCGCGCCCAACCAGTGGATCGAGTTGCTGGTCCGCGGCGGCTTGGGTCAGGTCGCGCGAGAACTCCGTGAGCAGAGACTGCTCTTGATTGCGGCCCTGTTTGCTGGATCCGGAACTTTGTGCCGGGGTCTTTTCCTGCGTCGTCCGCTGCAACTCTTCGCGAATGGTGGCGAGCCGCAGTCCACGTTCCTGCAATATCTCCGCGGCAAAACACTTTTCCTCGCGCAGCAGGCCGAGCAGCAAGTGCTCGGTCCCAATGTGTTTGTGCGAAAGCCGTTCGGCCTCTTCGGCGGCGTAGGCCAGCACTCGCTTGCACTCGTTGGAGAGCGGAAGGTCGACCGACGTCGAAACCTTTTCGCGCACCGTGGTGTGCTGTTCGATCTGCTTGCGGATGGATTCAACCGTGGCGTGCGAGCGCAAAAAACGATTGGTCAGCGCCTTGTCCTCGCGCAACAAGCCGAGCAGGAGGTGCTCGGTTTCAATGTAAGGCGAGCCAAACTGACTTGCTTCATAGCGCGCGAAAAAGATCACGCGCCGGGCCTTTTCTGTATAGCGTTCGAACATGCTCCCCCTTCGAACCGCTGCCCGCCGCGCAAAGTCGCCGGGCCGCTTTTGAAACGTGGGCCGTCGCCGCGCTGTTCCGCGGCGAAAAGAACTGATTGCCGAAACCTACAGCAGCCAGAGAGTTGCATACAGTGTATCGGTCGCGAGGCCAGGTTGAACAATCCCGAGACATGCAGACTCTACATGATTTGACTCGGACTGTGGGAATCGGTCGCAAACCCCGCCGCAGCATTTGCCTTTCCCGTTGTCCTAGCCTTTCTTTCTGTCATTCCCGCAGGGAACCTGCTTCTTCCGTTGCTGTTGTTTTTGTCGTTGCTCGTCCTTTCTGGTAGTGCGCTCTAAACCGCGTTCAGCCGCCCCTCTCGCAACCGCAGGACCCGATCGCACCGCCGCGCAAACTCAAGATTGTGCGTGACCAACACACTGGCCAGCGCGTTCTCGCGATGTAGCTGCTGAATCAACGTAAAAACGGCGTCGGCAGTCGCTGTATCGAGGTCCCCGGTAGGCTCGTCGGCCAGCAGCAGCCTGGGTTCTGTGACCAGCGCCCGCGCCAGCGAAACCCTCTGCTGCTCCCCTCCCGACAGCTCCCCGGATCGGTGATGGCCGCGACTGCCCAGGCCCACCCGTTCCAGCCATTTCGCCGCGGCTGTTAGAGCGGACTTGTGCCCCACCCCGCGCGACAATAAGGGCATCGCAATGTTTTCCAGCGCCGTAAACTCCGGCAGCAAATAGTGAAACTGCCAAACGTAACCAATGTCGCGGTTGCGATAGCGGGCCGCGTCCTGCGCCGTGAGCCGCGTCACATTGGTCCCGCCGCACCAAACTTCGCCCGCAGTCGGGCGGTCGAGCGCGGCCAGCAGATGCAGCAGCGAACTCTTGCCCGCGCCCGACTCTCCGACGATGGCCACCATCTCTCCGGCGGCGACCGTCAGCGAAAGATCGCAAAAGAGGTTGAGGCCGGGGGCGTTGTCGCTCAGCGGCGCGTAGGTCTTCTCCAGCGAAAGCGCCCGCAGCACCGCATCGTTCTCAATTTGAACCGGCATCAGTCCGCCGAGACCTTGCTACCGTCATCGCGCACCGCTGAATTCGTTCCTGGAGCTTGAACGGGCGTACGTCCGCCATCCGGATCCCACTCGGAGCGGAAGGGAATCGCCAGACGGTTCCAGGTGTTGATCGCGGCGACCGCAAGCGTCAGATCGACGAGGTCTTTCCCAGCGAAGAACTCATTGACAGCGGCATACTCCTCGTCCGTCACATGCGTTCGCTGGATATTGGTGACTGCGTCGGCGTAAGCCAACGCGGCGCGTTCTCGCGGCGTAAAGGCGTCGGAAGCCGGCCAGTCCGCAATCGCGTCGATGCGCGTCTGAGGCTCATGGTGTTTGAGCAATTCACCCGTGTGCATCTGAATGCAATAGTCGCAGCCATTCAGCGTGGAAACGCGCAGCCTTACAAACTCCAGCAGTGCGGGTTCAAGCACGCTGCCGGTGTTGATATAGTGCTCAAGCTGCCGCAACGCGGCAACACCTTTGGGAGCGAGTTCGGAGTAACGGAGTCGTTGCGACATTAGCTCTCCTTATTCATAGCGTAAAGCCTCCGCTGGAAGAATCTTAGCTGCGGACTGCGAGGGATACAGCGTCGCCAGCAGCGAAATCCCCAGCGAAACCCCCGCGACCACCAGCGCGTCCGTAAATCGCGGCGCAAACGGCAAATAGTCGATCGAGTAAACACTAGCGTCGAGATGAATGAAACGGAAGTGCGAACCCGCAACGCTCGCAGCATATCCAAGCACGAGCCCGAGCGCAGTGCCAATTGTCGAAATCAGCAGGCCTTGCAACATAAAAATGCGCCGCACCTGCGCGTCCGAAACGCCGAAGCTCATCATCACCGCGATATCGCGCGTCTTCTCCATCACCATCATTGTCAGCGCGATAAGAATGTTCAACGCGGCAACGACGACGATCAACGCCAGCACGATGAACGTCACAACCTGCTCCAGCTTCAACGCGCGAAACAGTTCGCGGTTCTGCTCCATCCAATTGGTCGTCTGGAAACCCGGACCCGCGGTCTGCTCAATCACACGCCCGACTTCCCGCGCGCGGTAAAGGTCGTCGATGCGAAAACTCAGAACGCTGATCAAATCGGGTTCCGAGAACAATTTCTGTGCGTCGGCCAAACGCATAAAAGCATAGCTGGAGTCGTATTGGTAGAATCCCGACGCGAAGACTCCCACCACGCGAAACCGCTGGTAGCGCGGCACCAGACCGAGCGGCGTCAGGTCGCCTTGCGGGCTGGTCACGAGGATCGTGTCGCCGACCGTTGCCCCGAGCGTCAAGGCAAGTTCGTGCCCGATCACAATTGGCGGGGCTGCTTGAAACGCCAAAGATTGGCCCTGTGTCTGGGTCGGTTGAAGTTCGTCGGCAGACCCTTGCTGGACGGATTGCAGCAACTCGCCAATCTTGCGTTCGTCTCCCGGAATGATGCCCTTGATGAGCGCGCCGCCGGA
>JALYTE010000017.1 GCA_030854435.1 Acidobacteriota bacterium
ACCACTGCCCCCAGCCGTGGTGCCAGCCAGTCGCGCTATGCGCGGTGTCGTCGCTCACGAAACGATTGAGCGGCCCGACGTTCGAGATCTCGTCATCGGCCACCAGTCCTGTGCCCAGCTGCAGCACCACCAGCACCAACAGCGCGAACACCGACAGTGCGCCGGTCGGGCTGTGACCGACCTCCAAATGCTCTTCCGGCGCCGCTTCGCCACGAAGGTAGCGCTGCAAGGTGCCCGGCGCGTAAATGAAGCTCGAGAATCGGGACCAGCGGCCACCGACCAAGCCCCACAGTATGCGGAAGACCGTCAGCGCCAGCACCAGGTAGCCGAACCTGAAGTGCCACACCATGGCTCCTCCGCCAATCTTCGCGCTCACGACCGAACCCGTCGCCGCCACCACGAGAAGCCAATGGAAAAAGCGGGTCGGCAGATCCCAGATTCGGACGTATGCAGGGACAGCATCGGACATGGGTAGATCGCAGCAGACGAAATTCGAACCATACCGCGACCGCCCGCGGCCCGGCCTCAGGTGTGCGCCGACCCGTCCGTGGGGCCGTTTCTGGCCCAACCACCGCGCCGGTTCTAAACTAGGCAGCCGCAACGCACCGTGCTTTGCGGCTGCCCCGAACTCGACAGCCAGGAGTGACTTGCATGCGACGTTTCCTACTTACCGCCGTCATGGCGACCGGCTTCGCCGCTTCGCTACCCGCGGCAGCGCAATTCCAAAAGCCCGAGGATGCCGTCGCCTACCGCCGTTCGGTGTTCACGGTGATGGGCACCCACTTCGGGCGCATCGGCGCCATGGTCAACGGCAAGCTGCCGTACGACGCTGCCGCGGTGACCGCCAACGCGGAAATCGTCGAAATGATGTCCAAGCTCCCGTACGCGGCATTTCCCGCGGGCACCGAAGGCACGAAGAAGGGCGAGCCCAAGCCCAACGTGTGGACCGAACGCGCCAAGTTCGATGAAGCTGCGAAGAAGATGCAGGGCGAAGTGGTCAAGCTGGTTGCCGCGGCCAGGGCGGGCAACGCCGGCGACGTCAAGACCGCGTTTGGCGCCGCCGGCAGCGCGTGCAAGGCCTGCCACGACGACTTCAGAAACAAGTAGCGGCACCGCCGCTGCGTCGCAGGCTTCCGCCTGAGGTGCCAAGGAAAGTCCCGATAGAGAACAACGTTACGCCGAGCCGCCGATCTCTGGGGGTGCAACAGCGAAGCAACGAAGCCTTTCGTTGGCAGCGGATTCGGTCCCGGCGAACAGGCATCGCCCGATGTGTCTGGTCGTCGGCGCAAACCGTTCGACACGAGGCGCGGTCCAATGGGCGCGAAGCGGCGTTGCATCACGCACGCTGCCCTTACGGCTTGACACGGTGAAGCGCGCAGAGCTTGTTTCCGTCGGGATCTCGTACATAGGCCAGGTGCATCGCACCCAACTTGCCCTCGCGCCGACCCGGCGGCTCTTCGATCGAAGTGCCGCCATTTGAAACTGCCGTGTCGTGAAACTCTCGTACCTGCTCCGCTGAATTGCATTTGAAGCCGATGGTTGCGCCATTGGCAGAAGTCGCCGCCTCTTTGTTGATGGGCTCGCTGACGCAGAAGGTACCTCCATCGTGCCGATAGAAGAGCCGAGAGTGCCCGGCGCTTGCCCGATCGCACAGTGGTTCGCTTGCTCCAAGCGTTCCGAGCACAGCATCGTAGAAGCGCTTCGCGCGCTCGATGTCGTTCGTTCCAACCATCACGTGACTGAACATGGTGCCCTCCTGAAGGTTTTGCTCTTGTAGATGTTATGGGTTTCTGCCGCTAACAGCGGCCTAGTCCAGAGCCGGCGGCGTTCAAGCGCCGTGTGGCACCTGAAGACGCAGTCGGAGCTGTCCCTTTGCGTTGCGCGCCAGCGGCTGCCGAACACAACGGCGGCTCAAGCACCACGATGGGCCATCGTTGCGAACCGGTATCGAATTCAGTGCGCCGTTGCAGGTTGGACTCATCGCCGCACCTGCGCAGGATCTGCGACATCGAGACTTCGGTGCCACCGCAAAACCTGAACTACGAGACAAATGTGCGCAGGCCGGAGAAACGGCCGACGCCTTTCAACGTCGCCGCGGCGATTCTTAGCGCCGCGCCGCGCAGAGCTCAGAACTGGTACGAGATCCCGGCGGAATAGACGATCGGCCGGAAATCGACCGTCGTCGTCAGCACCGTGGCTCCGGACGCGACGACCTTGCTCTTGACGTCGAGCTTCGCCACGCTCGCGAACAAGCCCCACTCCTTCGTCAACGCGTAGTTGACTCCGGCCTGCAGGGCGAGGCCGGTCGAGGTGCCCATCTTCACGTCGGGTGCCAGGCTGGATCGGATGCCGGTGAATCGGGTGTAGTTC
>JALYTE010000022.1 GCA_030854435.1 Acidobacteriota bacterium
GGCTGAAGCTTATTGAAGGCCATGTGGCTTGGCGCGGCGGCGAGAGCACGAAAGAAGTTGCTGTCTGCCGGGATTGGCAGCCGTGTTTTTACCGGCGATGGAGACGTTTGGCTAAAGGCGTTGACGCTCAACAGTGACAGCGCCAAAATTGAAAAACGCAGGGACATCTTTCGCATTGCGGGTGGTCTCCTCTAATTTGTATGTGAAGTTGCGCTGATGAAGTAACAGAGCTTTCTGGCGATATTGAACCTTCATCTGTGGAATTGTCAAATCGCAAGGCCTGAACTTCAGGCCTTGCGATGCAGGCGGGTATCGTGCGCGACGGCAGCGCGGAAGAGCTCTACAGGATTCGCGGCTCGGTGCGCGACGAGTACACGCTGGCGCGGAGCGTTTGCGGGAGTTGCCGCAAAAGCCCGGCCACACCGCCGCGCTGCGCCAGATGACCGGCAACCAGGCCGTGCAGATGCCCAGGCGACCTCAAGGCGATCTACATGAGCGGACGGCCGGTCGCGGCAGACGGGAACACCAGCGGGCAAATGTATTCGGGCCAGAGCCTGCCCTGCCAAAAACGTCGCAATTTGTGCAGTCGATACAGGCATCCGTGTACAGTCGAAAACAACGCGAAGCGCGTCCGCCGAGGATGCGCCTCGCTCAAACTTGTAGCGAACGAAAGAGTCTCTTCCATGATGGTAAGCAGCGCAGTCAGTCTTAGCGAGAGCGGCCCGGAGGCGTTGGCCGCTCGCGTTCTCACGCCCGAGGTTGTCGCCTTCCTCGAGGAGCTCGACCTGCGCTTCGAGGCGACCCGCCTCAGCCTTCTCAATCAGCGCGTGTTGCGTCAGGCCGAGTTCGATAAAGGGGCGCTGCCAGCGTTCCGCGCCGACACGCAATGGGTCCGCGACGCGGACTGGCGCGTCGCTCCCTACCCCGACGATCTCGCCGACCGGCGCGTCGAAATCACCGGGCCGACCGACCGCAAGATGGTCATCAACGCGCTCAACTCCGGGGCGAAAGTTTTTATGGCGGACTTTGAGGACTCGACTGCGCCGACGTGGGCAAACTGCCTGGAGGGCCAGATCAATCTGCGCGACGCTTGCCTGGGGACCATCGCGTTCACCTCACCCGAGGGTAAACAATATAGCCTGGGCGACAAGCCCGCCGTGCTGTTCGTGCGCCCGCGCGGACTGCATATGATCGAGCGGCATTGGGGCGGGGCCACCGGTTCTATCTCCGCGTCGCTGTTCGATTTCGGCGTCTACTTTGTCACCAACCTGCGGACGTTGCTGGAACGCGGAACGGCACCCTACTTCTATCTGCCGAAACTCGAAAGCCATCTTGAAGCGCGGCTGTGGAAGCAAATTTTCGAGTTTGCAGAAGACCGGGCCGGCGTGAAGCGCGGCACCATTCGCGCGACCGTGCTGATCGAGACCATCGTCGCCGCCTTCGAGATGGACGAAATACTGTTCGAGCTGCGCGAACACTCGGTCGGCCTCAACTGCGGGCGCTGGGACTACATCTTTAGCTTCATCAAGAAGTTCAGCAGCAATCCCGCGTTTGTGTTGCCGCAGCGCGGCGATGTGACGATGGAGCAGCCCTTTCTGCGGTCCTATGTGAATCTGCTGATCGATACCTGCCACCGTCGCGGCGCGCACGCCATGGGCGGCATGGCCGCGCAGATCCCCATTCGCGACGATCCGAAGGCCAATGCGGTGGCCATGGAGCGCGTGCGCCTGGACAAACTCAGAGAGGTCAAGGCCGGACACGATGGCACATGGGTCGCACACCCGGGGCTGGTCCCCGTCGCGATGGAGGTCTTCAATGAGTGGATGCCAGGGCCCAATCAGATTGACAAGAAACAGGACCGGGCTGTTCCCATCACGGCCGAGAATCTCATCGAAGTGCCCGTCGGCAAGATCACGGAAGAAGGCTTTTCGCGCAACGTTGAGATCAGCCTGATCTATCTTGAGTCGTGGCTGCGCGGGCAAGGCTGCGTCCCGATTTTCAATCTGATGGAAGACGCGGCGACGGCTGAAATCTCGCGCGCGCAACTGTGGCAATGGCGCCGCTACCGCGCCCACATGGAGCATGGAGGGGTCATCGATCTGGGACGGATCGAAGCGACGTTGCAGGGGATTCTGACCGGCATACGGAAACGTGTGGGGGACGACGCCTACCGCAAATCGAAGTACCCTCGCGCAGCTGAACTGCTGCTGAAGTTCGTTCAAGGACCGTTTCGCAGCTTCCTCACCACGGAGCTTTACGGCGAACTCGACTGACCGCCGCGTACGAATCATCGTTACCGGTCAAGCAGGTTCCCTGCCTGGTCAATGTGAAGACTCACAACCGGGTGCAGCGGAAGGTGCAGCGCATACCGTGTGTGCCTGAGTTCTCCGGAGCGGACGAGCGCATTCAATTCCACCAATTCGGCGAGGTCCCGCGTCGAAGTGGAAGGTGAAGCGCCTGTGATCGTCGCGTAGTTCCCAGCACTCAGGCCACCTCTAAAACCCTGCGGCCCCTCTTCCATTATCCTGAGTATCGCTTTCTCTTGCCGCGTGTTTATCTTGCCTCGCAGCCGGTCGAGAAGTTTCGTCTTGTCGATAAGGAACTCGACCTGGTCGGCCGCTCGCTGTTGCGCTTCTATCGCGATGGCCGCAAACCAAACCAACCATTGAGTCGCGTCGTTTGATTTGTTCGCGGCTTCCAGCGCATCGTAGTAACTCCGTTGATGGGCCAGAATCGTCGCCGCCAGCGCAATGAGAGGGCTCGCTGGATGAAAACCTTGCACCAAGGCCTTCTCCGCAATGGCCCTCCCAACTCTGCCGTTGCCATCCTCGAATGGGTGGACGCATTCAAATCGCAGATGGGCGAGTCCGGCGCGCGTGAGGGCCGGCAACGTCTCGGAACCATTCGGGCCTGACCGGTTGAACCAATCGACAAATCCTTCCATCTCGGAGGTCACGCGGCTCGATGGCGG
>JALYTE010000040.1 GCA_030854435.1 Acidobacteriota bacterium
ACCTTGATGCAACGACAAATGCGGCCGACGCTCTCGCTCTGCTCCCGCCTGATCCGTGGATTCAGCCATGATGTGAAGAATCCGATTGGCGCCGCCGACGGCTATGCCGAATTGCTCGGTGACGGAATCTATGGCGAGTTGTCCCGCCGGTATTTTGAGATCTGGAATGAGCATCGGAGCCGAAGCGTTCAACACGTGCTCCGTCAATGAACCCGCGAATGTGATGACACTCTCCTGCGGCGGCAATCTGGCGCCAGCAGCGGCCTCCACCACGACAATCGGATTGGAGCCGTCCGACGGAGCGACGATCGCCTCGACAAACGCACCCTGCCCTTCCATGGCATCGAGCGCCGCATAGCCGATTCGCTCCGTCACGGCGTCCATGGTGAACGCGCCAGCGAGCACCTCGGCGGCTTCTCGTAAGGCGACCTCCTGTCGCGCCCGGCGGCGAGCGTCATCCAACGCGCGGCGTTCGGTCGCCATTCCATCCATGCGGCGCAGCGTTGCCGACGCGAGACCGCCGATGAGCTGGATCTGGCGACGTTCATCTTCCCCGAATGCCGCCGCTGCAGCACCGCGGATGAGAACGAGCGCACCGAACGTCCCCTCAGACGAGACAAGGGGCGCAACCAGACCGAAGCATTGGTCACAAGAAGCTCCGATGTGGACCGGGAGCCGCGGACCGATTGCATCAAACGTCATGAGGCCATCCGCGTTCCCGTGCGCCATGATCGTACTGGTCAGCGAGCCGACATTCGAAATGCGGTTCCGCGGGGAAACCGCCTGATGACTGAAGCCCACAACGACGTCGAGTTGCTCTTCCTCGGCGACGATCCACTAGCAGGGTGCTCAAAAAAGTCGCGAAGTGGGGATGGCGCATTTGCGAAAGTGTCCTGGTTTGATGCGACCTCCACAGCGAGGGCGCTTCTTGGATATGCTCTCTCCGCTCGGGATGTGTGCAGCTCGCACTTGAGCTTACGCTGACTTGGCTCATAACTCACTCCTGAAACCGATCACACCCGGCTACAACGGGTCCACGGTTCAGAGCTTGCAATTTCGTCTCAGCGTATTCTCATCCTCGAACGCGGCACTCTCCTGCCGCAAGAGAAAGAGCATTGGAACAGGAAGTCGATCTCGTCGGTTTGCTCGTTGACCGCCGAGACGACCAACCAGGGAGCAGCAACATGAATCTGAAAAACAAGGTCGCCATCGTCACCGGCGGCAATAGCGGCATCGGAATGGCCATCGTTCTGGAACTCGCGGAGCAGGGCGCAAACATCGTGCTTGATTACGTCGCGCATCCCGATGCGACGGAAGCGCTAGAAAAGCAGGTCGTGGCGTTGGGGGATCGCGTCATCGGGGTGAAGGCCGACGTGAGCCAAGTCGTCGAGTTACAAAAGCTGTTTGTCACAGCGGTCAAGGACTTCGGTCGCGTGGACATCATGGTCAACAACGCCGGCGTCGAGACGCGCACGTCCATTCTTGACACGACCGAAGAGCAATATGACAACGTTCTTTCGATCAATCTCAAGAGCGCGTTCTTCGGCACGCAGCTCGCCGCACAGCAGATGATCAGACAAGGCGACGGTGGGCGCATCATCAACCTCACTTCCGTGCATGAAGACTGGCCGATGCCGGGCAACACCGCGTATTGTCTCTCGAAAGGCGGGATGCGCATGTTGACGCGCACCGCGGGCGTCGAACTCGCGCCACACAACATCCTCGTCATCGGCGTCGGCCCGGGCGCCGTCGCCACACCGATCAACCGTGGCACGATGAACGATCCCGTGCTGCTGAAGAAACTCGACGACGCCATCCCGCTGGGTCGCATGGCCAAACCGAAAGAAATCGCCAGTCTAGTCGCCTTCCTTGCCAGCGACAGCGCCAGTTACATCACCGCGACGACCATTTTCGCCGATGGCGGCCTCATGCAAGCCAGCGCCGGACTGTGAGCACGCAAACCCTGACTTTGCTTCAAAAAGTCTACACAAACATGATCACGCCATGAAGACAACGTGACTTTGACGACGGAAGCAGTGACACAAGTGAGAGATGAGGCGCAGCGATCCCCGACCCATTTCGTCTACCTTGCCGCGGCCGTTTCGGCGCTAGGTGGACTGCTCTTCGGTTACGATGTCGGCGTCATCTCCGGAGCCATTCTGTTCGTCAAGAAGGCCTTCTCGCTTTCGGCGGGCATGGAAGAAATCGTCGTCAGTTCTGTCCTGGTGGGATCGCTGCTGGGCGCAATCATAGGCGGCAGCCTGGCCGACCGGCTGGGGCGCCGGAAGCTGCTCATTGTCACCGCGATCGTTTTCGCTTTGGGCGCCATCGGTGCGTCGCTGTCTCCGGAGACGACGTGGTTGATCGGCGCACGGGTTGTTGCCGGCGTCGCCATCGGCATCGCCTCGTTTGTTTCGCCGCTCTACATATCCGAGATCGCTCCGGTGGCGATTCGCGGAAAGCTCGTTTCCATCAATCAGGTTGCCCTCACCAGCGGCATCGTCATCTCCTATCTGGTTGATTACGCCCTTGCCGGCTCGCAGGCGTGGCGCTGGATGTTCGCGATGGCGGTAGTTCCGGCCGCCGCGTTCGGCATCGGCTTAATGTTCATTCCTGACAGCCCGCGCTGGCTGGCGGCTCGCGGACATGCGGATCAAGCCAAAGCCGTCTTGAATCGAATTCGCACTCCAGACAAAGTGGCTGGCGAGCTGACCGAAATTCAGACGAGCGTGAAGCAGCAGAAAGGGAGCTGGTCGGAATTGTTCAGTCCGCTTTTGCGCATGGCGATGATCGTGGGGGTTGGACTGGCCATTGCGCAGCAGATCACTGGCATCAACACGGTCATCTATTACGCTCCGATTATTTTCAAGTTCGCCGGTTTGTCTTCCGCGTCGGCGGCGATTCTGGCTAGCGTTGGCGTCGGCGTCGTCAACGTCGCCCTGACTATCGTCGCGATGCAACTGATCGATCGAGTCGGACGTCGGCCACTGTTGTTGATCAGCCTGGCGGGCATGACGCTGAGTCTAGGCATGTTGGGTCTGGCGTTTGCATTACCGCAACTGGCCGGAAGCCTGGGCTGGATCGCCGTGGCCAGCTTGATGGTTTATGTCGGGTCGTTCGCCGTGGGATTGGGTCCGGTGTTCTGGCTGGTTCTGTCAGAAATTTATCCACTGGCCATCCGCGGCCGGGCGATGAGCGTCGGCACGATTGCGAACTGGGGCACAAACCTCATCGTGGCCCTGTCATTTCTCACGCTGACGCAAATGATGGGCAAAGCCGAGACGTTCTGGCTATTCGGAGTGATCAGCATCGCAGCGTGGCTGTTCGCGTATTTCCTGGTCCCGGAAACCAAAGGAAAAACTCTGGAACAGATTGAAGCGCATTGGCGGGCTGGAAAGCATCCAAGGGCACTGTGAAACAGGCGGGGCGAGTCCCATGTCGCAGCTTCAGTTCACCTGTCGGCTATCGGCCAGATCGCGACCTCTGTCGCATTTTTGGGAACATACTGTCGGCAGCGGCCATGCATCCCTGGCACTACGGGCAGACTGGCAGCACCAATTGCGGCAATGCCATGATCAGCTCGGCTTCAGGCACGTTCGTTTCCACGACATCCTCAGCGACGATATGGGCACGCTGATGGATGAGCAGAATCATTTGCTGTACTCCTTCTTCAACGCTGACCAGATTTGCGATTTCCTCCTGTCGATTGGGATGAAACCCTTTGTCGAGCTGAGTTTCATGCCGTCAACGCTCTCTTCCGGTGAGAAGACAGTGTTCCATTACAGCGCGAATGTCACGCCACCCAAGGATTACACGGAGTGGGGAAAGTTCGTCGCGAGGCTGGTAACTCATTGGGTTCAGCGGTACGGCATCGATGAAGTCAGAACCTGGTTCTTTGAAGTGTGGAACGAGCCAAACTTGCCGGCCTTCTGGACCGGCACGCAAGCCGATTACTTCAAACTCTACCGCTTCACCGTGCAAGCGATCAAAGAGGTGGACGATCGACTCCAGGTCGGCGGTCCGGCGACGGCGAACAACGAATGGATTACGGAGTTCCTGAATTTCTGCAGGAAGAACAAGGTGCCGTTGGATTTTGTAAGTACTCACCACTATCCGACCGATGCGCTGGGTTCAGTAGGCGAGGATACTGAGACGCAACTGGCTCATAGTGAGAGAAGTATTCTTCGCAAGTGGGCACGACAGACGCACCGCAAGGCGGCCGGGAAGCCGGTTTATTACACGGAATGGAGTTCGTCCTCGAATCCGCGTGATCACCTCCACGATGAGCCCTATACCGCGGCCGTCATCATCAAAACCATGATGGAGGCCCGAGGGCTCGTTCACGGATATAGCTACTGGACGTTCAGCGATATTTTCGAGGAGAACTTTATGCCCGCGACCGCGTTCCAGGGTGGTTTCGGGTTGCTGACTCTGCAAGGCGTGGCTAAACCTTCTTACCGCGCCTTCGAACTCTTGCACCGACTCGGCGTCGATGAGTTACCTGTGACGGGGAAACACGAGACCGTGGATGTCTGGGTGGTCGGTCGCCCCGATGCCGTGACGGTGCTGGTGACGAACCACGTTCTGCCCCGGCATCCCATCAAGACTGAATCGCTGCATGTCGAACTGAAAGGGCTTCTGTCGCCACGCACGGTCTATATCGAACGCATCGATGACAATCATGCAAATGCCAAGAGACTGTGGATCGAAATGGGCAAACCCGCCCTTCCCACAGCGCGGGAAGTCGCACAATTGCACGTGGCCTCCGAAATCGTGCGCGAACCACTGCCCTGGAAATATCAGGATAGGACACTGCATCTGCAATTTACGATGCCGCCTCAAGCCATCGCCGCAATCACTGTGGAGCTGACACCGAAGCCGTCTGAAGGAATGTCTTGACCGTGCATGGCCTCAAGGCCGGCTTCGAAGCGATTGAAGCGTTGCAACGCGACACCTTCAACTACTTCGTGCACGAGGCCGATCCCGTCAACGGCCTGATCATCGACAAGACCAAGCCCGGAGCGCCGGCGAGTATCGCGGCTGTAGGATTGGCCTTGTCGGCTTATCCTGTCGGGGTGGAACGCGGCTTTATGACTCGGGCTGATGCCGTCGAGCGCACTCTCGCGACGTTGCGTTTTTTCGATCAGAGTGTTCAAAGCACCGATGCGGATGCGACCGGCTACAAGGGTTTCTATTACCACTTTCTCGATATGGCCGACGGAAAACGCGCCTGGAAGTGCGAACTGTCCACGATCGACACGGCCTTTCTCCTAGCTGGCATGTTAACCGCGGCAGCATATTTCTCGGGGACTGGGCCTAACGAACGAGAGATCAGTGATCTCGCCGGTGAGTTGTACCGACGCACCGATTGGAATTGGGCGCAAAACGGCGGGCTCACCGTGACGCATGGGTGGAAACCCGAGAGTGGATTCTTGCCATATCGCTGGCAGGGTTATGACGAGGCACTCTTTCTGTATCTGCTCGGCCTCGGTTCACCGACTCATCCGCTGCCTACGGAAAGCTATGCTGAATG
This sequence comes from Acidobacteriota bacterium, assembly GCA_030854435.1. Taxonomy (GTDB): domain Bacteria; phylum Acidobacteriota; class Terriglobia; order Terriglobales; family Acidobacteriaceae; genus Granulicella. The sequence continues at coordinate 5,534 of JALYTE010000040.1, forward strand.
GGCCTCCACGTATGAGTGGAGAGAAGTCCGGGGTCAGGAGTTCCTGTATTCCGGTCCTCTCTTTACCCACCAGATTTCTCATCTCTGGATCGACTTCCGCGGAATTCAGGACGACTACATGCGCGGCAAAAAGATTGATTATTTCGAGAGCAGCCGGCGCGCTACCGTCGCCCAGCAGCAGTACGCGGTCGAGAATCCACTTGAGTTTGACGGCTACAGCGCAAAATGCTGGGGTATTACCGCTGGTGACGGTCCCGGGCCGGTGACGCACACGATCAAGGGGAAGGAGCGGCATTTCTTCGGTTACATGGCGCGCGGCGTGCCAGACGGTCCGGACGACGGAACCATTGCTCCTTGGGCGGTGGTCGCTTCCCTGCCCTATGCACCTGAGGTTGTGATTCCAACGCTTGATTACTTTGAAAAGCTGAAGCTGCGCGCGGACAACCCTTACGGCTTCAAAGATAGCTTCAACCCCACCTTCGCCGAGCAATCCGATTCGTCGCACTTGTGGGTATCGCCATTCCACTATGGCCTAAGACAAGGCCCGATCGTCTTGATGATCGAAAATTATCGCTCGGGACTGATTTGGCAGCTTACGCGGCAATGCCCCTATCTGGTCGTCGGGATTCGACGTGCCGGCTTTCTAGGTGGCTGGCTTAACCAATGAAAGAGCCGTCATGAACGCGGCGCGCCCGTCGCGCGGAGGGGCGGCGAGAACAACGCATGATCAGCCGAGTCCCGACACGGCGGCGCGGATGAGATCGAGAACGGGCCCGGGATATACGCCGATCCAGACCAGCAACAACGCCAATCCGACAACGGTGACGCCAGCCACGCCCCACGTCGCTGAGGGCGGCGCAGGACGCGCGAGCGCCTCCGGACCCGGCAACTCCGAGAACAGCACAACCACGATTCGCAGGTAGTAGAACAAGCCGATGACGCTCGTCACCGCGAGGATGACGATGAGGGTCCACGCCGATGACGAGGCGCCGGCGGCGATGATGTAGAACTTTCCGAGAAAGCCGGCCGTGACCGGAATGCCGGCCAGCGACAGAATCATCAGCGTGAACACGCTGGCGAGTATGGGGCGGCGCCAGAAGAGGCCGCGGTACTCGTCGAGATCGTCGGCGTCATGCGCGCCACCGGAGAGCAGCGCGACGACGCCGAATGCGCCGAGCGTCGTGATGAAATAGGCAACGAGGTAGAACGCGACGGCCTGCACCGCGAACACGCCGGCGGCGAGGAATGCGACCAGCAGGTATCCGAAGTGGGCGATGGACGAGTACGCGAGAATCCGTTTGACGTTGTTCTGACGCAACGCCAGGAGATTGCCGGCCAGCATCGATGCGACGGCGACGATCGTGAACACGAGGTACAAGGCGGGCGTGCGATAGCCACCATTGCCGTAGAAAAAGCGCAGCAGGAGGGCGAACATGGCGCCCTTGGAGACGGTGGCGACGAACGCCGTCACCGGTGCGGGGGCGCCCTCGAAGACGTCGGGTGTCCAGAGGTGGAAGGGGACGACGCCGAGCTTGAACCCGATGCCGGTAATGATGAGCGCGGCGGCGGGGAGCAGGACGATGGGATGGAGGCCGTTGGCGGCCGCCAGCCCGGCGGCGACACCGGCAAAGCTCATCGTCCCCAGCTCGGCGTAGATGAGCGCCATGCCAAACAGCAGGAAGGCGGCCGAGGACGCTGCGAGGACGAGGTATTTGATCCCGGCCTCGATCGAGAGGCGGCGCGTGTGCAGATAGGCGGTGAGCGTGTATAGCGCGACGCTCAAAATCTCGAGGCCAAGGAAGAACGACGCGAAATGCGTGCTGCAGACGAGCACCTGCGAGCCAAGCGTGGCGAGCAGGAGCAGCACGTACAGCTCTTCGTGATCCCCCTCGCACCGCTCGAAGTAGCCGTACGAAAGCAGCGCCACGGCGGC
>JALYTE010000086.1 GCA_030854435.1 Acidobacteriota bacterium
TGTCAGAGGGCAGAGGGCTATCGCCTTTGCCGCCCGCTTTCCTGCCATCCGATTGGCTAAACCTTGTTCAGTTTCTCGGTTCCAGGTTTGAAGAAGATGGCTCGCACCTCGACCGGCGTCCGGCAGGCGATGACGGCCTTGCGCGCCCACGCCGTGGCTTCGTCCATGTCAGAGCACTCCAGTATCCAAAAACCACCGGCGTACTCCTTGGCCTCAAGGTAGGGGCCGTCGGTGATGAGGACTTCGCCACTGGGTTCGGCGCGCAACGACTTCGTCTGCGTTGGGCCCCCCAGACCGCAGGCGAAGTTTCTGACGCCGGCGGCGATCATCTCCTGGTTGAGCGCGCCGATGTCGCGCATGAGGGTTTCATCGTTGAAGGACGGAACGAAGTCGCGGGGCTGCTGGATGGCTACGAAAAATTGGGGCATTGTCTTCTCCTGGATTTAACTTCAGGGCAGGCTTTTTACCTGCCTTCACTATAACGACGAACGGTGGGAGCGGAATTCGACAATCGTCCAAGAAATTTTGGTTCTTCCAGCGGTTTAAGGAATTCGTGGAGAGCATCTTGGAAGTAGCTTCTCTCCCTTGTAGGGAGGAGTTGCACTCCTCGCCTATCTCCAGCCGCTTCGCGTCTTTCGCCACCGACCACAGCGGGCCTGTTCCGGCCCGCAACGCCGTCCCTAAATTTGGCGGCTCAGCACGCGAATCGGTACTGATAAGTCGGCTTAGCGTGAACAACTCTGCTAAACACGATTAGCGCGAGAGATACGAAGCTGTGGTTGATTTCCGGCTGCGCTTCGGCAACACCGGGACGACGCGCTCGACGTCCTTGCGGCTACCCTTTTCACATCCATCCCCGTCTAAATTGCAGCATGGTAAGTTCGACGCTGCTCACGCCCGGCTCCGACCGCAGCGCATTTAAGACCGTGCTCTGGACTTTGCTTGGGGTTACTGCCCTCTTTGTCTTCATCACCTCCGAAGTTTTACTTTTCACCGACTATCCCATGTACCACGCCTACCGTCTGCAGGTCATCGCGGATCGTGGCCTCCTGATCCCACATGTGCTCTTCGGATCCCTCGCTCTGTTGAGCGGTCCCATCCAGTTTTCCTCGCGATTTCGCCGCCGCCATCTCAAATTTCACCGCGTTCTTGGCCGTATCTATGTCGTCTCGGTGTTTATCGCGGCACCGACCGGGGTCATCCTCAGTGCAGGCCGCCCGGGCTTCCCCGGAACCTTCATGCAGGCCCTGGCGTGGATCGTCTGCACTGCCGCCGCCTTGCTCACGGCGCGCAATCGTCAAATCGCGCAGCACCGACAATGGATGGCGCGCTCCTATGCCGTCACATTTACATTCGTTTCCAGCCGCGTGCTCAACCTCTGGCCACGTTACTGGAGCCACCTGGGCGACTCCTTCTCGGCCGTCGGTGTCATCGCTTTCACACTCGCTTCACTGCTTGTCGTCGACCTGGGCCTCAACTGGCGTGAACTCACCCGCCCGCACGTGCCTGATGCTCGCCAACTATGAATCCCATGACGAGACCCATGAATAAAGGACCTCACGCGCTTCTCGCACCTGCGGCACCGCCATCTTCGCACGACGAGGTCCTCGTCCTCGGGGGTGGAGTGGCAGGTTGTGCCGCTGCCATCGCGCTCGCTCGAAGGGGACGAAGCGTCAGGCTGATCGAGCGCGAGCCCATATCGCGCCATAAGGTCTGCGGAGAGTTCCTGAGCGGTGAAGCACTGGAGGACCTGCACGCGCTCGGTATCGACGTGGCCTCGCTGGGGGCCGTGCCCATCAACACCGTTCGGCTCGCCGCTCGAAGGCGGGCCGCGGAGGCCCCGTTGCCTTTTCCGGCAGCCTCACTCACTCGTAAGGCGCTCGATACGGCGCTTATCGCCGCAGCGACCGCCGCAGGAGTCCGCGTGGAGCGCGGTCGCAGTGTGCAGGCATTGGTTCGCACGACCGGCAACGTCTGGCAGGCTACGCTCAACGACGGCACCACCTATGAAGCTGCAACGGCTTTTCTCGCCACAGGCAAGCACGATCTTCGCGGTCACAGGCGTCCTGCGGATCCCGAAGGATGGGTCGCCTTCAAGATGTATTTCCGGCTTGCGCCTGCGCAGGCCGCCGAGCTGGCGGGCGCTTCCGAGCTAATGCTCTACCCAGGAGGCTATGGCGGTATCCAGCCGGTGGAAGGCGGCCTTGCAAACCTCTGCTGCGTGGTGCAACAGCGGTATCTCCCGCGCATAGGTAATCGCTGGGAGGGCTTGCTCGCCAAGATGCAGCAGGACTGTCCCCACCTTGCCATCAGGCTTGCCGGTGCGGAGCCCTTGCTCGCCAAGCCGATCGCCATCACCCACATCCCGTACGGTTACGTTCGCCGCACCACGGAAAATGGGCTCTACTGCATCGGCGATCAGGCGGCGGTCATCCCCTCGTTCACCGGCGATGGCATATCCATCGCGCTGCATACTGCACGTTGCGCCGTCGCGGCCTATCTTGCGGCAGAGCCGGCGGCGCTCTTCCAGGCGAAACTGAGGTCCGCGCTGCTGGCCC
>JALYTE010000115.1 GCA_030854435.1 Acidobacteriota bacterium
GGGTGCGGGAACGGTGTTCATCGGGGCGGTGGAGCAGGACAGTTCGGGCTATCCGGACTGCCGCCCGGCCTACTATGACGCCTTCAACCGTTTGATCCGGGAGGGCACCAAAGACGGCGAAATTGCGGTGGTGACGCCGCTGATTCGGTTGAAGAAGCATGAGATTGTGCGGCTGGGAGTTGAATTGGGCGCTCCGTTGGATGTAAGTTGGTCGTGCTACTCGGCGGAAACCGAGGCGTGCGGAGTGTGCGAGAGTTGCGCGTTGCGGCTGCGGGCATTTCGTGAAGCTGGAGCGGCGGACCCGATACGTTATGCGACCGCGGGAGCAACAGCAGGTTCCCTACGGGAATGACAAAAGGAAAAGTAAGTGCAAATGCAACAGCAGGTTCCTTGATGGAATGACAGAAAGAAAAGCAAGAGCAAAAGCAACATAAGATTTGAGAGGAACACCGATGATAAAATTCAAGCTGCTTTCCCTATTGGTCGCAATGGCGATTTTGCCGGCTTCGCTGTTGGGCCAGGTCACTGGTGCCAGTCTGAACGGCCATGTGAACAACGCAGCCGGACTGCCGCTGGCCGCCGGCGCGCAGGTGAAACTGACGACCGACAAAAGCGCGGCGTTCAAAGACCAGAAGTGGAAATACACCTTCGACGTCGATGCCAATGGCGACTACAAAGGGGCGGGGATAACGCCCGGCGACTACCTCGCGGTAGTCGTGGCCGAGAACAAGAGCATAGACTTTGTCGACGTCGCGTTGAAGACCGGCGAAGACAAGCTGCAGAACTTCGACATGAGTCGCAAAGAGTATCTGGACAAGATGAGCCCCGAGGACAAGGCGGCCCTCGAAGCGTATAAGAAACACGCCGGCGAAGCGGCCAGCGCCAACAAGGTTGTCGCAAACCTGAACGCGACACTGAAGACGGTGCGCGCCGACCTGGCCGCCGCTGCCCCGGAGAAGGGCGACGTCTCGAAGGACATCACGGACATCAAGGCGGCGGTCGACGCCAAGCCCGACGAGAGCGTTCTGTGGTTGACCTATGGCGAGACACTGCAGGCGCAGGGCGACCATCTGGCCAAGCAGGACCGCACCGACCACAAGCCTGTCCTGTCCGACGAAGCGGTGATGAAAAACTACGGCGATGCGGTGGAAGCGTACAACAAATCGATTACCCTGAACGCGGCCGCGAAGAAGCCGGACCCGCTGGTGCAGGCCACCGCCTACAACCAGCTTGGCAACGTGCAGGCCAAGGCGGGCAAGGTGAAAGAGGCCTCCGACGCCTTTGAGGCCGCCGCCAAGTTGCAGCCTGCCAACGCCGGAATGTATTACAGCAATGAGGCGGCGGTGCTGTTCAACGCCAGCAATAGCGGCGCGGCCTCCATCGACGCAGCGGGCGCGGCGGCGGACAAGGCGATCGCCGCCGATCCCAAGCGGGCCGACCCGTACTACATCAAGGGCCAGTCGCTGATTACCAAGGCGACCGTCGACAAGGCCGGAAAATACGTTACGCCGCCGGGTTGCATCGAGGCCTACAAGATGTATTTGGAACTCCAGCCCGAGGGCGCTCGCGCCGACGAGGTCCGCGCGATCCTGACCGGCATGGGCGAAAAGATCAATACCAAATACAAAGCGCCCGGGAAGAAATAGCAGAACAGAAGCGAGAGGAAACGACAGGCCCTGACCATAGTGGTCGGGGCCTGTGCTATTTGCAGAACAGCAGGTTCCCTGCGGGAATGACAGAAAGAAAAGCAAGTACGATACACGGGCGAGGAGGGCGCATGGGTGAGCGGGTGTTGAACTTCGAGCAGGCGCTGGACGTCGTGCTAGAACACGCCAGGGCGGTCGGAACAGCTCGGCAGCCGGAGCAAGAATCCGTGGCGCTCCTTGATGGGGTGGGACGCGTGCTGGCGGAGGGCGTGACGGCGGACCGCGATCAGCCTCCGTTCGACCGCGCGACACGAGACGGGTATGCCGTTCGCGCCGCGGACTGTGGAGGGCCGCTGCGCATGGTGGGATCCGTGCGCGCCGGTGAAACGTGGGTGGGAGATGCGATGGCGGCGGGTGAGGCCATCGAGATCATGACCGGCGCACCGATGCCGCAGGGCGCGGACGCGGTCGCGATGGTCGAGCATGTTCTTGCCGAGGATGGGAGCGTGCGGTTGCGCGCAGGCCGCTCGCTGCGGGCTGGCGAGAATGTCGTGCCGCAAGGCGCGGAGGCGCGCCGGGATGCAAGCGTCCTGCACGCAGGAACGGTGGTTGGAGCGGCAGAGATCGCGGTGGCAGCCAGTTGCGGGTGCGCGACGCTGGCGGTGTTCGAGAAACCCAGGGTAGCGATCGTCGCGACCGGCGACGAACTCGTGGAGTTCGACGCGAGACCCCTGGCCGCGCAGATTCGCAACTCGAACAGTTATGCGCTGACTGCGATGGTCGCCATCGAAGGCGGGCACGCTGCGCGGCTCGCAATTGCGAGAGACACGCGCGAGCAAGTCCGGGAACGCATTGCGGAGGGTCGAGAATACGACCTGCTGGTGCTCTCCGGCGGCGTGTCAATGGGCAAGTACGATCTGGTGGAAGAGGTGCTGGCGGAGTTGGGCGCGGAGACTTTCTTTACAGGGGCGTTGATTCAACCGGGCAAGCCGGTCGTGTTTGGGAGGCTGCCAAAGACGCACGGCACCGTGGATGGGAGCGCCGCTGTCACTCCGGCCCGAGAGTCCGGATCTGCGGCAGGGTGGACATACTTCTTTGGGCTCCCTGGGAACCCGGTTTCGACGCAGGTGACGTTTGCATTGTTCGCCGCGCCATTTGTGCGGGCGCTCGCCGGGCGCGCGGAAGTTGCGCCGCGGTTTGTGGAGGCGCGGCTGGCTGAAGACGTGCAAGGAAGCGCGAAAGTCACGCGGTTTCTACCGGCGGAGTTGCGCGGCGAGTGGGATGCGGTGACGGTGTGCGTAGTGGGCTGGCAGGGGTCGGGCGACATCGCGGCGAATGCGCGCGGAAATTGCTATGCGATGCTGCCTGCGGGGGTGGAGGACTTTCGCGCGGGAGAAACGGTAAGGGTGCTGTTGCGGTGAGCGAGGGTAAGCTTGGGCCGGTGGAAGAAAAACAGATGCCCTACGGGGATGACAGAAAGAAAAGCAAGGCATGAGCAGAATCAAGAGGGTCGCATGAGTGAAAAGCTGTCGCACTTCGATGAGGCGGGGCAAGCGCGCATGGTGGACGTGGGCGCGAAGGCGGAGACGCGGCGCGAGGCCGTGGCCGCGGCGTTTGTGGAATTGAACGAGGCCGTGCTGGCGGCGTTACCGCACAATCCTAAGGGAAACCCGCTGGAAGTAGCGCGTTTTGCCGGCATCCAGGCGGCGAAACGAACCAGCGAGCTGATTCCAATGTGCCACGCGCTGGCGCTCAGCTTTGTCGACGTGCAGGCGACGGTGGTGGCGGGCGGCGTAGAGATTCTTGCCACTGCCGCGACCGTTGCCAAAACGGGAATTGAAATGGAAGTCATGGTCGCGGCGACGGTCGCGGCGCTCACGGTCTATGACATGACTAAGGCGCTGGACAAAGGAATCCGAATCCGCGAGGTCAAGTTGCTGTCCAAGAGCGGCGGGAAAAGTGGAGAGTACCGGCGAGACGCATGACCGGCAACGCTACGCTAACGCGCCCTCCAAACATCACACGGGCCGACCTTGAAGTATGTCGCAATACCCTTGTATTGAGCGGGTGGATCGCAATTTCCCATCGCAACCTAAAACAAATGACGTTTCCATGACGATTTTTGTTGACACAAACCCCTTTCTTCTATCACTTCAACAAGCCCAACTACACGTTCACGTTCGCTTCGGCGACGACAGCGCATCCGGTGGAGTTGTTTTCGATGACTTCAGGCGGCAAGACCCTGGCGTTCTTCGTCACAAACGTCGATCCCGGAGCCATTGCGGCTACTGCGACCAGCATCGGCGGCTTCACGGGGGAGGGGTTTGTCACATTGACGGGCTTCTCTCAGACCAACGTGAACTTCCAACTGTCGAACAGCGGCAAAGGTGGGGGCGAGAAGGCTTTCACGCTCGAACTGGTCGCGGGCACGCCTGAACCTTCCAGTTTGGTGCTGCTGGGCACGGGCATCATTGGTGCCGCCGGCATGATGTTCCGCAGACGCCGCACGATCTAGCCTGTTTGACCTGTAAAGAAAGCGGGGTGCGTCGGCATCCCGCTTTCGTGCTTCAATTCACTGCATAGGGTTGCGATTTCAAGCTGCCAAATGGATTTCCCAAAATGGAACGCATGTCAACAGACAGAAAATAATGGGAATAAAGTTCAACTTTCTGTTGACACGACCTCACGAATGGTAGATGGTGTGTAGAGCGCATCCTCACAGGGGTTTTCAACTGGTGAAGAATGCCGCGTTTCCGGGCCACAACTTTAGCAGGAATCTGTCGTTTGCAGTTTGCACTTTTGTTCGTTGCCCGGAAGCCGAAGAGTGGAAGAGTCTTCCGCCTCGGAACGCAATCATCCGGGCAAAATGGGGTTCGCCCGAGCACTACTTCATGGAGGCTTATATGCACCTGGGTAAAATCGCACTTTCTGCAGCACTTCTCGCCTCATGCGCCCCGGCCGCGCTGGCGACACCTATTTTCGGCCACATCTCCGTCTCGGGCAAAGGCACTATCGGGTCGAGCGCAATTTCTTTTGTCAACCCCCAGAAGGGCCAGAAGAACCCGCAGGGAAGTGTAGTTGGCAATGGAATCGCGAGCTTCGCTACGTTCAAGAACTCCACGCCCTTCTTCTACAACTACACGGCCTCCAACAAGATTTTTGCCTTCTCGTCGGCGAGTGCGGCGCATCCCGTGCAGTTGTTTCAGGTCACCCAATCCGGCAAGACCCTGACATTCTTCGTCACTAACGTGAACCAAGGTACCTTGGGTAAGCTGGGTACGACCGGCGGCTTTTCCGGCCAGGGATTCGTCACACTGTCGGGCTACTCCCAGACCAACGTGCAGTTCGTACTGACAAACGGCGGTCCGGGCGCGGGTGAGAAGAATTTCACCGTCGACCTGATTGCGCACGCCCCTGAACCTTCCGGCCTGGTGTTGTTGGGCACGGGTGTGATGGGTGCCGCGGGCATGATGTTCCGCAGTCGTCGCGCCGTCTAAATCGGTTTGACGCTCCAATGAAAGCGGGACGCTACGGCGTTCCGCTTTCGCAAGTTAGGCCACACCATTCCGCGTGGCTTGCCAGGTTCTTCCCCAAAAAGCCCATGCAAGTCAGGTCGCGCGACGATGACAGAATGTCGCGTTCAGACATGAAATGCATTGCAAAGGCCCTAATAACGGGCCTGAATCGAAGATTCTTGTTGACATGGGCTTCCGGATCGTAGATGGTTGTGCGAAGCGCGCTTCACAGTTTTTAGTTTCTTGATGGAGCGGCGGTTTTTTGAGCTGGACTGCTCTGGAAGATGTCAGTAGTCTGTTCATTGCCCCGGAAGTCTGAGAACGGGGACATTCCCCACAATGCAATTTTCACCGCGAAACGGGTCCCGCCCGAGCACTTTCAAATGAGGCTTTTATATGCACCTCGGTAAAATCGTAATTTTTGCAATGCTTCTCGCCTCATGCGCTCCGGCCGCGCTGGCAACGCCCGTCTTCGGCCAGATTGATGTCGCGGGTAAGTCCGTAATTTCGGCGACCGGCATTACGTTCAGGAACCTCGCTACGACCGGCACGAAGAGTCCGAAGGGAAATGTGGTTGGAGATGGCACTGCGACCTTTTCCACATTCACGGACCTGACGCCCTTCCTCTATCACTTCAACAAGCCCAACTACACGTTCGCTTTCGCGTCGGCAACAACAGCGCATCCGGTGGAGTTGTTTCAGATCACCGAATCCGGCAAGACCTTGATGTTCTTCGTCACGAACGTCGATCCGGGCGTCATCGTCGGTAAAAACTCCGTCGGGACCGGTTGCCCGAGTGGCCCACATTGCATCAATCCAGGCGCGACTGGCGGCTTCACCGGCGAGGGGTTTGTTACTCTGACGGGCTTCTCTCAGACCAACGTGACCTTCCAATTGGGAAATAGCGGTGTCGGTGCGGGTGAGAAGGCTTTCACGCTCGAACTGATCGCGGGCACGCCTGAACCTTCCGGCCTGGTGTTGCTTGGCACGGGCGCGATCGGTGCCGCCAGCATGATGTTCCGCAGACGGCGCGTCTTGTAGTCGGTTTGAAGCTGTAAAGAAAAAGCGGAACGCTACGGCGTTCTGCTTTTTTGTCTATAGATCGAATTGCGGTGAACCGGCTGCGACCAAGCATGAACGCGCGCTCCGCCAAAGAGACATCCTACTTGAGTGGTAGCCGTTGCCTCTAAACCTTGCTCTTATTTCATTGACATTTGTGGTCGCCGAGGCGCAATCTTCATCCACGCCACCGAATGTCCGGTCGATTTCGGAGACGAATCCACTTGCAGGGTATGAGGATTTAACCAATGAGAAAGATGCTGCCACTTCTGATGTTTTGTGCAACCGGGCTCGCGTTTGGACAAGCGGCACCGAACGCAACCACCGATCAAGATGCCAAACCGTCGCAAGATCTCAACATCCAGACCGATCCGCCGATGCTGGGTATTCAATGGGCCAAGGGCTTCGAGCCGAACGCTCGCTCATCGCAAGAAGCGCTGGCGGCGGCCCGCACTCGCAGCGCCAACATGGTTTACCACGGCGGCAAGATCATGCCCACCGCAATCACGGAGGCCATCTTCTGGGGGACCACTTGGGGGACCTACACCGGCGATAAGATTACGGGCATGGACCTGTGGTACCAGGGCTTCAACGGGTCGAACTACGCCAAGACCACCGATGAATACACCGGCAGCAATGGCCAGGTGACCTCCACCACCACGCATCTCGGACATATCGTCGATACGTCGGCTTCGGCCAACGGCTCCAACACCTCGACGATCCTGGCTGAGGTCTGCAAAGTAATCAGCCCGGACAGAAGCGGCAATGGCTACTACCCCGTGTACACCGACACGCCGCGCGGCAATGCCGGATTTTGCGCTTACCATAGCGCCGGGACCTGCGGCGGCACTCCTGTCCAATTTGCGTTTTTCTTCAAACTGGATGGGGACGCAGGTTGCGATCCGGGGGACACTTCAGGGCTGCACTCGCAGGGACTCGCGGCCATCGCGAATGTCAGCGGCCACGAACTGTCGGAAGCCCGCAGCGACCCGGCCAACCCAGGCGCTTGGTTTGACCGTTCAGGCCAGGAGAACGGCGACAAGTGCAACTTTACCTTCGGCGCTCCGCTCGTGACGTTCTCCAACGGCACTCAGTGGAAGGTGCAGGGCGAGTGGTCCAATGCAGCGTTTAGCGCGGGCACCGGCTACCCGAATAGCTCCGGCCAACGGGGGTGCCTCGCCGGAAAGTAGTGTTATTCCGGAAGACAACATCGAACAGCAACCAGGAAGGCCGCCCTCAGGGGGGCGGCCTTTTATCTGCTCCTAAGCCAACGATCAATATCGGCGGCGTATAATCGCTTCAGTTCTTTGCAGCGCCCAACGCAATGTTGGTGCCAGCTCCAAAATGGGGGCGTCACGGCTTCGACGGGATTGCTTGTGGCAGAGAGGCATGCCGGGGTGTGGACACCCGTAATCGCTCACAAAATCATAAGTGCCGAACCTCAATTCGCGCTTGCTGCTTAATATTTAAGTAGCCGATCGCTTCCCCTTCGCCTACGGGGGGATACCGATCGTCGCACAGTAGGCTGGCCCAAGGAGTTCCGTCTGGACGCCGAGGGCGAGATCAATCAGGCTGGTCGGTATCGCGTCTTCGCCCGTTCTGAGCGACGCTGACGAGACAAATCGGAACGCGGAAAAGCATGAATGCTCTCTGTTGGAAGTTTTTTCGGACGCGGGTTCGACTCCCGCCGCCTCCACCATTTTTTAAGCCTCTTATCATGCAAGGCTTACATTTCAAACCCAACTATCTCAAACATTGTGGCTTCTTTCAGCCGGGTAGTTGTTGCGTGTCATAAGCATCATCCCCGCGCCAAACGCGACGCTCACCAGCGCGGCGAGTTGCGCGTTCGACATGAACCCGTAGACGTGCGGATTGATGCGCACAAACTCCACCAGAAAACGCCCAATTCCGCTGATGACCAGATACTCGCCCGTCAGGAAGCCGAGAGGACGGGGGCGGGAGCCGCGCTTCCACAGCCACCATCCCAACGCCAGCGCGAAAAGAAGTTCGTAGACCGGCGTTGGCTGGACCAGCAGACCGGCGGGGTCTGGACGCGGCGGATCGAGCGCGTCGGGGCGGATGTGTACGCCCCACGGAAGCGTGGTGTCGATGCCATAGTCGCCGTCGCCGGAGGTCAGACAGCCGATGCGGCCTACACCGTATCCGATGGCCGCCGCAGGCGCGGCAAGGTCGAGCATTCGCAGCGCGGCGCGATGACCGGCGAGGCCATTGGGCCGCGCCAGATGGCCTTGGTACATCAGCATCGCAACGCCCGCGAGCAGGCCGCCGAACCAGGCGAACCCGGCCTGAAACCAATGCAGAAACGCCATCGCAACGTCGAAGGGGTGGTGCCAGCCCGGAAGCAGAATCCGTCGCCACGCGTCCAGCAATTCCGCCGGATTTTGCAGTTCGTGCCACAGCTTCGCGCCGATGATGCCGGAAAGCGTTACCAGCGCCACAATGCTCAACGCGTCGGCATCCACTCCGTTGCGAACGAAATTGCGGTGCAGAACGACGGTCGCGCAAACCGCCGCCAACCACAGCAGCAGGCCGAACGTTCCGAGGTGCAAAGGGCCAATGTCGATGTAGGGATACATGATTCTCGTCAAGTATAGGGGTGCGGCCTGAAATGATCGCCCGATTACCGCAAAACCCCCGTTTTCCTCACCGCATTTCGCGCTAATCTACGCCAATGCCGACCAACCTGCCCGCCTATATCGCTCCTAGCAGCATGGAAGTCCTGTTCACATGCGAACAGATTGCCGAGCGCGTAAAGGCGCTTGGCAAACAGATTTCGAAAGAGTATGAAGGCCAGTCGATCGTCTTGATCGGCGTTCTGAAAGGCGCGGCCATATTCCTCGCCGATCTCGCCCGCTCCATTGAGGTAGACAACACCTTCGACTTCGTCGCTGTCTCCAGCTACGGTCGCGCGCGCGTTTCTTCAGGCGCCGTGAAGCTGATTAAGGATATTGACAACCCGATTGAGGGTCGGCACGTCATCATCGTCGAGGACATCCTCGACACCGGCCTGACGCTCAACTATCTTCGCGACCTGATGCTGCAACACAAACCGGCGTCGCTGAAGATTGCGACCTGTCTGGACAAGAGCGAACGCCGCCTGGTGCCCATCGAGGCCGACTATGTCTGCTTCAAGATTCCGGACCGCTTCGTGATCGGTTACGGCATGGACTACGCGGAAAGATACCGCGGAGTCGAGGACATCCGCATCATGCCCGAAGACCCGCAGGACCATTAGCTGTTCGCGAACGGCGTTGCAGCGATTCAGTTAATATAGCTTCATGTCTTCTGCGGCATCTTCCAAGGTCATCGCTCCGGCGCGCTGCTTTCGCGGCTCGCTTGCGCTGCCCGGCGACAAGTCCATCTCGCACCGCTACGCCATGCTGGCCGGATTTGCCGAGGGCACATCGCGCATTGCGAACTTCTCGACCGGCGCAGACCCGCACAGCTCGCTCGCTAGCATGGAGGCCATGGGAGCAGTCGTGAAGTTGGCCGCGACCGACAGCCGCGTCACTGAAATCACCGGAACTGGCGGCGTTCTTCGCTCTCCGTCTGCACCGCTCGATTGCGGCAACTCCGGCTCGACGATGCGCATGCTTGCGGGGCTTCTCGCGGCGCAAAACGGCAGTTTTACGCTCATCGGCGATGAGTCGCTCAGCGCGCGACCGATGGAGCGCATTCGCAAACCACTCGCGGCTATGGGGGCGCGCATCGACCTTACCGGTGGCCACGCGCCGATGACGATTCGCGGCGGGCCGCTTCAGGCCATCGACTTCGACGCGCCCATCCCCAGCGCGCAGGTGAAGACTGCCGTTCTGTTCGCCGGCCTGCAAGCCTCGGGCACTACTTCCCTTTCAGAATCAGTACGCACGCGCGACCACACCGAGCATGCGCTGCGGGCGTTCGGCGCGAAGCTCGAACGCGATGGCGAACGGCTGCGAATTCGGGGCGGGCAGAAGCTCCACGCCATCGACGCAACAGTCCCCGGCGACATGTCTTCGGCGGCGTTCTTTCTCTGCGCGGCGCTGTTGTTCGCGGACTCGAACCTCGTACTTGACGCGCTGGGCATGAACCCCACGCGGTCGGCGTTGCTGGATGTCGTTAGCGCGCTCGGCGGCGTCATCAAGATACTCGACGTAGCCGAGCAGCACGGAGAGATGGCCGGGACTATCCAGGTCAATCGCGGTCCGCGCGGGCTCCGAGGCATCGACATCGCGGGGACGCTCACGGCGCAACTTATCGACGAGCTTCCTGTGCTCGCCGCAATCGGGCCGTACACAAAGGATGGCATTCGTATCCGCGACGCGAAGGAGTTGCGCGTCAAGGAGTCGGACCGCATCGCTTTGGTCGTCAGGAATCTGCGCGCGATGGGCGCGGAAGTTGTCGAGTACGACGACGGCATGGACATTCCTGGCGGCCAACATCTGCGCGGCGGCATCATCGACTCCGGGTTCGACCACCGCATCGCCATGGCCTTCTCCATCGCCGCGTTGCGCGCTGAAGGCGAGACGGAAATCCGTGGTGCCGATGCGGTGGCGATTTCGTTCCCGGAGTTTTTCGACTATCTCGACGAGATGGCGATTCGCTGACTTTTAGCAACACCATTTATGACTGAGCCGTCTCCCAACTCGCGCCCGATCCTGTTCACGGAGATTGAACAGTTCGGGGGGGCCGAGCGCGCCGCTCTGGCGCTTTGCCGTTGGCTCTCGGAACGCGACCTGGAATGCCACATCGTCGCCTACGAAGATCGCTGCGGCCTTTCGGCGCACGCGCCGTTTCCTTTGAAAGTTGTGCAGCTGGGTCCCGGTGGGGGGGCGTGGTCGAAGGTCGCGGCGCTGCGTCGATACTTTGCAAACCGTGGTGACAGTTCGCCCAGGCCTTTGCTCTCGGGATATCAGCCGGCGGCCCATGCGACGCTCGCAGGTCTGCGCGAATTCCACGACTTGATGCACGATACGCCGTCACTCTTCGACTTTCCCTCCAGCGGCGGGCTGAAGCATCGTCTCCGCAGACTGGCTTCCAATCGGATCGTGAGCTTCGGACTGCGTTCTGGAGGAAAGACCATCGTCACCAGCGAATTCCTGCGCGATGAATGTTGGCGCGACTTTCGCGTGCGGGCTGAGATCGCTCGCATGGGCGGCTTCTCTGGACAGCCAGATGAGCGAACGAGCGAGTTCAGTACAGGTGGCGGCAAGCAACTTCGCATGTTGTCGGTCTGTAGATTGGAGCGGAACAAGAGACTCGACTGGCTGCTGCGCGCGCTGGGCGAGCTTGAGCACTCCGTCGTTGCGCCGCTCGCCGCGCAGCTCTCGCAGCTTGCCGACTGGCGCTTCGATCTGGCGGGTAGAGGGCCGGAACTACCGTCTTTGCAAGCTTTGGCGAAGCAGCTCGGTCTCGAACAACGAATCAATTTCCGTGGCTTTGTGCCGGACACCGAACTCGAAGCGATGTATGCCGCTGCGCATATATTTCTGATGCCTGCGGTGCAGGGCTATGGAATACCGGCGATCGAGTCGCTTGGTCGCGGCGTCCCGGTGCTGCTACACCGCGATTCGGGAGTCAGCGATATTCTGCTGGACACAGCCTGGGCAACGGTGTTCGATGGTGGCGAGCGGGACACAACGACAGCGCTCGCAAAGTCAATCGACGGGGTGTTACATGGCCGCCATCTGGCCGAAGCGCTGCCTTCGCTGCCCACCGAAGATGCGTGGGCAGAGCGTGTCGCCAGGCTTTGCGATTGGATGTAGCCGCTACATCTTGTAGCGGCCCATCTCGTCGTCGTTGAGGTTTTCGAGCCAGCGGCGGAGGTCGTCGGGCGTCACGGTGTTCGATCCGTCGGCGGTTTCGCGGGCGCGGTCGAGGACTTCGCGGCTGACGAAGATCGGGCAGTCCGCGCGCAGCGCGAGAGCGATCGCGTCAGACGGGCGGGCGTCGATGGCGACCACTTCGCCCTGTTGGTCGATCCAGATCGTCGCATGAAACGTGTTCTCGAACAGCGAGCCAACCACCACCCGCGTCACCTTTGCGTTCAGGCCGTCGATCACATTGCGGAGCAGATCGTGCGTCATCGGGCGCGGCAGCGTGGCCTTCTCGATCTCCAGTGCGATGGCGTTAGCCTCGAAGATTCCTACCCAGATGGGAAGCACCACTTCGCCCGCGACGTCGTTCAGGACGACGACCGGAGATTGCGTCGACGGATCCATCATCAGGCCGCGGATGCGGACTTCCACGTCGGGTTTCGCCGGTGGCTCGACGCGCTCGGGCTTGGTGCCGGGAAGATGCATGGCTGCTAGTGTACTGCTACGCGCGCGTTGAGCGCTTGCTGCCCCAGCAGCGCGGGAGACGGTGCGAACGGCGTGGAGGCCGCTTCGCCGACCAGCGAACTGGGGAAGACTTGCGTGATGCGGACATCAATATAGCTGCCGATTGGCGGCGTTGCAGCGCAGGCGAAGTTCACGGTCTTGTTCTGCGACGAGCGTCCGGTGATCTGGCCGCGCGAGTTGGCACCGTGCTCGACCATGACTTCCATCGTCTGGTCGAGGTGGCGCGCGTAGTTGGCGCGTTGCAACTCGCGCTGGCGGCCGTTGAGGATAGCCAGGCGCTCGACCTTCACCTCTTCCGCGATGCTGTCGTGCATGTGGATCGCGGGCGTGTTCGGGCGGGGCGAGTACTTGAAGCCGAAGATCGCGTCGTAGCCCACTTCGCCGAGCAGCGTCATAGTGTCCTCGAAGTCCTTGTCCGTCTCGCCGGGGAAGCCGACGATGATGTCCGAGGTCATCGAGATGTCGCGCCGAGCCGCCTTGATCCAGGCGATGCGTTCGAGATACCACTCGCGCGTGTAGTCGCGCTGCATGGCGCGGAGAACGTCGGTGGAACCGGATTGTACGGGCAGATGAACGTGGTCGCAGAGCGTCGGGATCGCGTCGATGACGTCGACGATGTCCTGTGTAAAGTCGCGCGGATGCGAAGTGGTGAAGCGCACGCGGCGAATGCCGTTGACTTCTCCAACCGCCGCCAGAAGCTCAGCGAAGCTGCGCTTTCCGCTGGGGTCTTTGAAGCTGTTGACGTTCTGGCCGAGGAGTTGGATCTCGGTGAAGCCTTGCTGCGCGATCATCTGAGCTTCGGCCAGAACCGAAGCTGAAGTTCGCGAGCGTTCCTTGCCGCGCGTGTAAGGCACAACGCAGTACGAACAAAATTTGTCGCAGCCTTCGATGATCGTAATGTAGCCGCGATGCGGGTTGGTGCGGGCGGTGAATTCGGTGTCGAACGTCTCGTCGGTCTGGCGGTCGTCGAGGCCGGTGATGCGAGTTTCGCCCGCCTCCAAACGCGCCAACATTGCGGGCAGGTTTCGATAGCTGGCCGAGCCCGCGACCATCGAGACGTAGGGCGCGCGCTCGAAGATTTTGTCGCCTTCCTGCTGCGCCACGCAGCCCAGGACGGCAAACTTTTTGCCCTCGCCCGACATGCGCTTGTACTCGTTCAGGCGGTGGAAAACTTTCTGCTCCGCCTTGTCGCGGATGGAGCAGGTGTTGTACAGAATCAGGCCCGCATCGGCTTCGTCGGAGACCTGAGAGTAGCCTTCGTGGACAAGCGTTCCGACGACTTTTTCGGAGTCGTGGGCGTTCATCTGGCAGCCGAAGGTTTCGATGTAGAAGGTCTTCATGAGCTACAGATCAGTATATGCTGCGGGACTCCCCCCGCCCCCTGTTTCCCGTAAAGTCCGGAGACCATTGGAGTTAGGCTTGTACATACAGCTTCGGTGCGGTGTAAAGTATTGATTCGACAGGGTCTGGTTTTCAAATTCTGCAAAACAAAGGGTTTAGGAACGAATGCCGGGAGCGTTGTGCTGCTCGACCGGGATTTGTCTCCTGGTTTCATTGTATGGCGCGTGTCAAGGAGTCGCGGAGAAATCCATTCCGAGAATCCGGATATGGACACCCTGCCAAGCCCATTCATGACAAAGAGCCGTCATGAATGGGCCACCCGATTTCGCTGTGGCGTCTTTGTTGTTTACCGGTGTCCACCGCCGCCAGCATGACCGCCGCCGCCGCCGAAGTGTCCACCACCACCGCCACCGCCGGAGAAG
>JALYTE010000271.1 GCA_030854435.1 Acidobacteriota bacterium
CCGCCGACCTGCGGTCCGGACGAAGGCCGCAGGTGCAGGTGCTCATCGACGGCTCCGACGCCTCGGTCGCCCAGCCCGCGTTTGCCGCGGCGGGTGCGGTCGGCGATTCGCTGCACAACCGCGCGTTGCCGCCGATCGACGTACGAGCGCGGGTCCTCTTCAACCCCGGCCTGCGCAGCGCGAACTTCTTCGTCCCTGGCCTCATCGGGGTGATCATGCAGCTGATCACGATGTTCCTGACGGCGCTCTCGATCGTCGGCGAGCGCGAGCGCGGCACGCTCGACCAACTCATGGTCACGCCGATCGGCGCGCTGGGCCTCATGCTCGGCAAGATCACGCCCTACGCAATCATCGGCTTCGTCGACATGTTGCTGGTGCTCGCCGCGATGCATTGGATCTTTGCCGTCCCCATCGCGGGCAGCGTCGCGCTGCTCATCACGCTCTCGCTGGGATTCCTGATGGCAGCGCTCGGACTCGGGCTGCTGGTCTCGAGCAACGCGAAAACGCAGCTGCAGGCGATGCTCGGCGTGGTCGCGTTGACGCTTCCTGCGATCCTGCTGTCCGGTTTCTTCTTCGAACGCTCGCTGATGCCGCCGGTCATGCAATGGCTGGGCTATCTCATCCCGCTCACCTATTTCTTCGAGATCTTGCGCGGCATCATCTTGCGCGGAGCCGGTGCACCCGACTTGATCCAGCCCATCGTCGCGATGCTCACGCTCGGCACGATCGTCCTCCTCGCGGCGAGCGTGCGCTTTACGCGCAGCACCTCCTGACCGATGCCGCAAGTATCCGCGCGCGAATTCGAAGCGCTCCGAGCGTTCGGGCGCACCGCGATGTCGAATCGGGCGGCAAGATCGGCGCCGAAGTAATGGCTCTGCCGCTCAGTATGCGGTCGGGAGATCAAGGAGTCACGCCGGAGGGTCCGCTTGCCCAAAAAATCGAACGGTCACCTTCTCTAACCCACAGAACGGGGAGACCGGACGTGAACGAGGCGGGTGAACGCTCCCGTGATGGCCTCCGTAACCGCCGTCTAGTCGCCGCAACCATAGTCGCGGCCGTCGGCGCGTTGACGGCGCTGGGAGTCTGCGCCACGCCCGCCGGGGCAAACGATCACGGCTGGGACCGCTGCCGCCAAAGCATGGGTTTGGCACCCGGATGCTCGTCGCCGCGCCGCAACCAGACCCCGTCGCAGGTCAACGCGCGGTACCAAAAGCTGCAAACACAGCTCCAGCAGCTGGATGCCGAGATGCAACGGCGCCGCGAGGAGCAAAAGCGCAATGCCGCCGACGCTCAGCGAAGGGGGCAGTCCGCTGCAAGCCGTGGCGACTGGGCCGACGCAGCAAACCAATTCATGGCGGCGCTCACGTTCGCACCGGGCAGCCCGGACATTCGCGCCCAACTGATGCACGCGAACAACATGATCGCGGACCAAGCTGCCGCACGAGATATGGATGCGCTTCGCGCGCGGATTGCCGACGCGATCGCGGCTGCGGACATGGCAGCGCTCAACGATGCGGTCGCCGAACAGATCGCGAACCAAAAGCGAGCCGCTCTGGTCGCGTATATCAAGGAAACGAAAGCAGAACGGGAAGCCCGGTCCTCGCTCATCTCCAAGGAGAGCGCCAACTGCATCTTCGACGGGAGAGGCGGATGTGTACCGCCGCAGCCCGTTCCGCTTTACCCGGTAACGCCGGGCGGAGTGACGGTTCCCGCAGACGCCGCCAAGTTCATCGAAGGCATCCCGAAAGCGCAATTGGTGCAACCGTTTGTCGCGCGCGAAGTCGCACTGTTCGCGCGGGACGCGCACTATCGCGGCGAGCTCGAGGGTGTGTTGACCGCAGCGAAAGCCGCGGCGAACGCGCACCCCGACGACCCCCAAGCCACGGCGCGAGTTGCCGTGATCTCGGGACAAGTAAAAGCCGCAAAGACGGATGAGGACGCTCAAAGGAAACGAGTGAAAAAAGTCATCTTGCTTCCGAACTGACGCAGCTTACGTTCATTCGAAAGGACGATCGCCGTGAACCTCGCAACGCGCGTCACCACGCTCCTTGCCGCAAGCCTGCTCGTAACCCAAATCTTCTCCGGTCGGGTATCCGTGGCGGCGGCGGATGCCGAGCAATGTCCAGCCTATTCGCACGCTGTGCGCGACAGCGCCGACACGTTGTACTGTAAGTGCAATGAACCGTTGATAAACTACAAGGGCAAATGCCAGTATCAAGCAGCCATTGAGGACCGGCTTCAGCAGCGCATCCTCGCCGCCCTCAAAGGCATAAAGGGTACGACGGACGCGATAAAGGCCGAACGGTCGGCGCTCCTCTACACGGCCGTCGGAAAACATCTGCAGGAAATCGGTAACGTCGCCGGCGTGCTGTACTTGAGCCGAAAACCGATCGTCGGGCTCGTCTTGGCGAAGGAGGCGATGAGTTTGGCCTTCGATTTGGGGTCGACCCTAGGGGAATGGGGGTCCTGCAACGCAACGGGCGACCTCCGGGCCGATTGCGACAACTTGCACAATTTCCAACGAATCCTCGACGAATCGGCGACCGAGCTAATGAAGATTCGCGGGACCAAAAAATGATGCGACGTGAGCGTGTGGC
>JALYTE010000273.1 GCA_030854435.1 Acidobacteriota bacterium
GATATATTCCACGCAAGCGTTATATCCTTGGCGGTCTTTGATTCGCCGGTCGAAATGCCCGCGCTCCCAAACATCGAGCTTGCTCTTCAGCCGAAACGAGAAGCCGCCCTTCATTAGTTGCAAAGCTTTTTCGAGAGACACATCTGGTGCCGGTGTCAACAACACATGAACATGATCGGGCATCACGACAAATGCGTGCAACGTAAAACTGCCCTTAGTTCGATACGATTCCAAGATCGCGATCATCAGTTCTGCGGTCGTATGAACTTGAAACAGCCGACGACAGCCCGCCGTTGAAAAGGTCGTGAAATAGGTGCGAAGCTCCTGCGGTGCCAAATGCATGACTCGCAGCATACCCCAACCCAGGGCTGAAGCCCATTCCAGGGCCGTCCCCATACCGCGGGCTGAAGCCCGCTGCTACTCCTCTACTCCTCACCTCGCGGGGTCCTTGCGTGTGAACTAAACTAGTTAAGCCATGTCCGATCACGAATCAACCCCACTCCCGCCCGTCGACCTCTCCCAACCCCCCGCCGAAAACATCGTCCGCGTCACCTTCGAGCCCGAGGGCAAAACCGTCGAGTTCCCCTTCGGCACTCTCCCCTACGAAGGCCACGGACAGCCCATGAGCCTGCTCGACGTCGCCGAAAACTACGGCATCTTTCTCGACCACGCCTGCGGCGGTGTCTGCGCCTGCACCACCTGCCATCTGCATGTCAAGGCCGGGGCCACCGGCCTTTCCGAACCCGAAGACCTCGAACTCGACCGCATGGACACCGCTCCCGGGCTGCAATTGAACTCGCGCCTCGGCTGCCAGGCCATCATCGAGAAGCCCGGCGCTTACGTCGTCGAAATCCCCTCCTGGAACATCAACTACGTGCAGGAAGGCAAGCCCGCACCCGTCAAGAAGTAGGCCCGTCTTTGAGCCGACCACTTCCAGCGCTGGGTTGGGAATTGGGCCACTTGCGAAAGCATCACAGCAGGCCGCATTTCTCTTGCGCCGGCCACTCGGTGTGGGTCTGCGGCGAGGTCGAGCCGCAATCCTGCGGAGGCGCGTTTTTTGCTCCGGAGTGGAGAGACCCGCAGCATCTCCGCGCGGCCGAATATCCTTACCGTCACGGAGAACCTACAGGTCTCTCCACTACGCCCTCGCAAATGCCCGAAGGCTCCGGTCGAGATGACAGGGTCTACTTAAAACGGCAGCGGCAACTCCAGCAGCGAGTGCCGCTTCATCTCCGGCTGCAACGTCAGCGTCTTCTCATGTTTGTCGCGCAGGATCGTCACGCTGACCGAGCGACCGACCCCCGCGCGCAAGCGCTTCGCCCAGTCCGAGTTCGACGCCACCGCCGCAGCGTCGACGCGCATCACCACATCGCCCGCGCGCAGGCCCGCGAAGGCCGCGGGGCTGTTCGCCTCCACTTCATGCACCAGCAGGCCCGTTTTCGGAGGCGCGCCGAAGTACCCGGCAAGTTGCGCGGCCATCGGCTGCACCGTCGCGCCTGTGTATGGCGTCGTGCGCAGGACGGTGCCGATAAAGCTCTGCCCGCGTATCGGGGGACGGGCCGTCGGCACCGCTTCGGGCGCGTAGCGATCGTTGACGGTGTACCGCTCAGTGGCGAAGCCGGCCACCGGCGCGTCCGCGCTGGATGGCGGATCCGCCACTGTCATCTGTTGCCACGCCAGCCGATCCACCTCTTCGCGGTTCGCAAGCTGCGCCGTCACGGTCATCGCCCGGCCCTGGCGCATGATCGCAAGGCTGACCGCCGTCCCCGGCGACGACTCGCGAATACGGCGGCGAAAATCCTCAGAGTTGGCAATGTTCTGGCCATTCATCTGCACCACGATGTCATGCGCATGAAGACCGGCTTTGCCCGCCGGGCCATCGTGGTCGACCATGGTGATCTCCGCGCCGCGCTGGCCTTGCAGGTGCAGCGTGCCAATCTGTTCGTCGGTTGTGTCCCGAAATTCGACCCCGAGATAGCCCTGCGCTCGCTCGTGAACTCTCGGAACTCGAGCAAGCCCACTCGCCAACATCGATGCCGGAGCCAGCGCGCAGACGAGGCCAACGCAACTTCGAAGCGCGAAGCGGCGTGCCCATTCCCCTGAGCGGGAGGCGCGTACGACCCTCGGGTTCAGTGTCGATGTAAGCATTTCGAGTCCCTACTGAATATCGGCCGTGCCCTGCAATACCTGGAACGATGCGGTGCGGATCGCCGGATTCTCGTCCTGCGCCGAAACCGTGCGCAACACCTGGCGCACGCTCGAATCCGCCTGCACCGGCTCCAGCAGCGAAATCGCGCGGGTGCGAACATTTTCGCTCGAATCGTGCATCAGCGCCTTTAGCACCGCATTGCGCACGCGCTCGTCTTGAGCGACATAGGGCTGCAAGCCTTCCAGCGCCTTCAGGCGAACCGTCGCGCTCTTGTCGGTGCGCAACAACACCAGCAGCGCGCCGCGAATTCCGGCGTTCACCCCGTCCGGGGAGTCGCCGTCGCAGCTATGGCCCGCGATGCATTCGTTCGCCAGCAACGCGACCGAGTCCGCATGAACATTGGGGTTCGTCGCCAGCTTCGTGCCCAGCATCAGCAACTGCCGGATCTGCGGATCGTCCAGCGATCCCTGCACCGTCTCCGGTACCAGGCGGTTGTAGTGTACCTGCACCAACTCGGAGTTGGGCGTCTGCACGATCCCCGAAACGCTCGCGATCGCGCCATTGCTAGTGTTCGACAGGATGACCACGCCCGGCGGCTTGGGCGCGTGTGCGACCTCATATCGCGTCAGAAAGTTGCCGCCCAGAAAGCCCACGCCGATCAGCAGCGTCATCAACGCCGGGGCCGACTGCACAGTGCCCATCCAGCGGAAGAAGTTGCCGACAAAGCGAGCGCCCAGCGAGCGCGGCGGCAACGCGTCCAGCATCTCGTCCAGCCGCACCCGCGAAGCCGCCAGCAGGTTGGGCGAAGGTTCGAGCACCGGTGCCAACGCCAGTTCTTCATCCAGCGCCAGCAGCGATTTCCACTCGCGGCGGCAGTCTTCGCAACCGGCGATGTGCTGCTCCAGCGGGAACTGCAGCTCATCGGGCAGCTCGCCATACTGCGCCAGGACCATGTTTTGTTGTGCGTTTTCGCAGATCATGTTACGTACCTCTACCAGCCTCTAAATTCGTTTCGTCTTGCCATGCGCGGGTCTATGCCCACTGCATTTTGTTCCGGTCTTTCTAATCCCTAATCCCTGCCTTACCGCACCTCCGCCAAACTGGCGCGAAGTTTACGTGTCGCCCGGAAGAGCGTGTTCTTGGCCGTCTCTTCCGTTGTCGAGAGCATCTCGCCGATGGTGCGCAGCTTCAGCCCCGAGTAGTGCTTCAACTCAAAAACCATGCGTTCGCGCGGCGTCAGGTGACCCAACGCCTCGTTGATCGCCTCGCCCATCACTTTTCGCTCCAACTCGCGCGCCGGATTGGCCATGGCGCGATCGTCCGAGATGTTCGCCAGCAAGTCCATCTCATCGCCCGACGCATCGAGCGCGGTGGACGGGTCCTCGCGGCGGCTCTTGCGGCGGCGAAGCTGATCCAGGCACAGGTTCGTCACAATGCGATACAGCCACGTATAGAACGAGCACTCGAACCGAAAGTTCGCCAAATGCCGGTAGGCCTTGATAAAGGCTTCCTGGTGAACGTCCTGAGCGTCCTGCTCGTGCCCCAGCATGTGCAGCGCGAGGCGTAAAACGGAGCGGTCGTAACGCCGCACCAGCGAATCGAACGAGGCACGGTCCCCGGCCTGCGCGGCGCGGATCAACTCGTCGTCTTCGGCCCGCTGCAATTGCCGGGCCTCCAACTGCGCGGCGGTCATCTTGCCGCGTGAAACGGTATGGGTGGCAGACCTCGGCATCGCTGCAGTCGATTTTACCGCTTCTGCCGCAGATATACCCAAGGCTCCTTGCAAGCCCAGAGCGAAAGGACTGGAACGACGGCGGCCGATCTCGCCGCTGGTAAAAACCGCTTCAATACTCATGCTGTTCTGACTCCGGAGTCATCACTGCTTGCTACACGGATAAGACGCAGGACAGGTGCGGAAGGTGAGCAAAAACAGGCAGTTTCGCCCTTTATTGCCATTTCTCCTGCTTTTGCTGTTGTACTTGCTTTTCTTTCTGTCATTCCCGAAGGGAACCTGCTGTTGCTGTTGCTTTTGCCGTTGCTCTTGCTTTTCTTTCTGTCATTCCCGAAGGGAACCTGCTGTTGTTGTTGCTTTTGCCTTTGCTGTTGCTTTTCTTTCTGTCATTCCCGCAGGGAACCTGCTGTTCGTCAACGCCTGCAACATCTGCTAGGCTCTCGACATGCCGCCGCGCGAATATCATTTCTGGGTCTACATCCTCTCCAGCCGTTCGCGAAACCTGTACATCGGCATGACCAATAACCTTCGCGCGCGCATTGCCGCCCATCGCGAGAACGTTCCCGGGACCCATACCGCCCACTACAACATTCATCGCGTCGTCTACGTTGAATACTTTCGCTACGTTCGCAGCGCCATAGCGCGCGAGAAAGAGTTGAAGCATTGGACTCGCGACCAGAAAATCGCTCTCATCGAGTCCGTCAACCTCACATGGGAAGATCTGCGGCCAACACTCTGAACAGCAGGTTTCCTTCGGGAATGACAGAAAGAAAAGCAACGGCAACAGCACTCACACACGCAGACGGCACAGGCTGGATATCCGCCCACTGCGACGGCGGTGCGCGCGGCAACCCCGGCCCTGCGGGTTACGGGGCCGTCATCAAAGACGACGCCGGCCTCGTGC
>JALYTE010000169.1 GCA_030854435.1 Acidobacteriota bacterium
TGCCCTTGTATGGCTTCAGGAACGAAATCCACTGGCCGTCCGGCGAAATCTGCGCCCCCGCAATCTCCACCTCACCAAAGAACAGCGCGCGGTCGATAATAGGCGGCTGTTGCGCACGCACTGCAAGCGGCGCGACAAGGCTGAGAAGGACGATGGCGGGCGACAAGAGCTTTTTCAAGACGAACTCCCCGGAAGAAATTGTGACGCTTAAAGATAGACGATTTCGGGCGCACACGGCACGCTGATCGCGCGACTCTCCAGGGTGATACGTTCGCCCACCCGCGAAGTTCCCTCAACCAAGCGCCGGGTACACCACTCCCGTTAACTCCTCTGACACGCTCCACAACCGCTTCGCCACCGCCTCATCCAGCGCTTGCGGACGCGGCCGCTCCACTGTCGGCGACCCCTTGAACGCCTTGAAACCGTCCGGACCGATGTACACCCCGCCCCGCGCTTCGGGAGCCGTCGCCGCATACAACGTCGGCAACGCGCCCGCAGCGTCGTCCTGCGTAATAAACGGCGTGAGCAACTTAAGTACAACCATCTTCGGCCCACTCACCCCGGGCCCGTTCACGACGATGCGGGTGCGCGCAATCCCCGGATGCACCGGGATGCTCCGCAGCCTGCTCCCGGCGGAGCGGGCGCGACGATCCAGTTCCAGCGCGAACAGCAGATTGGCCAGCTTCGACTGGTTGTAGGCCGTCCAGGGAGAATACTTTTTCGCGCCCTGTAGGTCGTCGAAATCCATCTTCCCGTTGCGATGCGCTAGCGACGACACCGTCACTACCCGCGGAGAACTGCTCTGGAGCAACCGCGGCATCAGCAACCCGGTCAACGCAAAATGGCCCATGTGATTGGTCCCAAACTGGCGCTCGAAGCCGTCCTCGGTCAACTCGCGTTTCGGCAGCGCCATCGCACCCGCATTGTTCACCAGCACGTCGAGCGGCCGCGCGAACCC
This sequence comes from Acidobacteriota bacterium, assembly GCA_030854435.1. Taxonomy (GTDB): domain Bacteria; phylum Acidobacteriota; class Terriglobia; order Terriglobales; family Acidobacteriaceae; genus Granulicella. The sequence goes on from JALYTE010000169.1 coordinate 959, forward strand.
CTCCACGAACCGCCGTATCGACGCCAGCGACGCCATATTCAGTTCGGCGACCTCCGCGCTCGCGCCGGGCACCTCCTCCTGCAACCTCGCCAGCGCGGCCTCGCCCTTCGCGCGGCTGCGCACGCCCAGCAGCACATGCGCCCCGTGCCGCGCCAACACCAGCGCGGCCTGGTAGCCGATGCCGCTGTTGGCTCCCGTGATAAGCGCGGTCTTGCCCGTTTGCGGCGGGATTTGTCCGGTCGTCCACTTGTTCGACTTGCTCGATGCCATCTCATTCTCCCTGGTCTGTCGATAAGATGCGTCTTGCACCAAATTGCTGCGTCTGCTTTGCGCAAAAATGCGCTACACTTTCTCGCGGGTAAGGATATTGCCGTAATGAGTTGGATATCTTCTGGTCACGGCGCGTCATCTCCCTTACAATCAGGGAGCAAGCTTACATTCGCAACGAGGAAGCTGTGCCGCCGGGCTGGGGCGAGGCTCGACCGTAAGGAGAACGTTTTCTCATGAAACTTAGTGCACGCATTTCCGTAAGCGCGGTCACGTTGCTGGTATTGGCCGGCACAGTGGGCTGCGCCAAGCTCAAGGCCCGCGACCAACTCGTAAAGGGCGTCCAGGCCTTCAAGGCCGGCAAGTTTGAAGAGGCCGTGGACCACTTCCAGCGCTCCATAGAGCTCGACCCCAACTACGACGTCGCGCGCCTCGATCTCGCCGCCGCCTACAGTTCGCAGGTGGTTCCCAATCTCGACTCGCCCGAAAACCTCAAGGTGGCCCACCAGGCCCTGGATCAGTTCAACATCGTGCTCTCGAAAAACCAGCACGACGTCATCGCCCTCCGCCAGATCGCGTCCATCCATCGCAGCATCAAAATGTACGACCAGGCCCGCGCCGACGAACTCAAGGTCATCCAGCAAGCGCCCAACGACGACCAGGCCTACTACACCATCGGCGTCATCGATTGGACCCAGGCGTACAAAAACGCGACGGTCATCCTGGGCGCTGCCGGCCTGACCGACGACGGTCTCGGCAACGTCAAGAAGTCCAAAGACGTTTGCGCCAAGCTGCAGGCGCAGAACACGCAACTGGTCGACACTGCCATGCAGAACCTGAGCAAGGCCATCTCGATCAACCCCACCTACGACGATGCCATGCAGTACCTGAACCTCGCCTACCGCCGCAAGGCCGACCTCGAATGCGGCAACGACGCCGCCCGCAAGGCCGACCTCGCCACAGCCGACGATTGGGTGCAGAAGGCCACCGGCGCTCGCAAGGCCAACGAAGCGGCCAAGGAAAAGAAACTCGGCGGCGGCGTGTCCATGAAATAGGCC